>NZ_JBQDEX010000021.1:1457-26898 GCF_052084945.1 Oceanisphaera sp. | reverse complement strand
TTTTCGGCATCTACAGAAGATAAAGCTGACCACTTACTTAATCCGATTGGTATAATAAACGGTAAGACACACAAATAACGTTTATCTTTAACGTAAGGTGCACAGCTTATTGAAATACGAATATGGCGAGGAGAGCTCCCCGCCATGGTTTGGGTAGTTAGGCAACGACTGAGCCTTGTTCTACTTGCTGCTTTACCTTTTCTACAATATAGCCGCCAATGGGAATGGCAGAGGTAGCAGCAGGTGAAGGCGCGTTACACACATTAATGGTGCGCTGGGTATTAACAAATAAAAAGTCATCCACCAAGTTACCGTCTTTCGATACTGCCTGAGCACGAATACCTGCAGGGTATGGCGTTAAGTCATTAAGCTCTAAGCTAGGGCAATACTTGCGTACCAAGTCGAGATAACCGCTTTTATTAAGAGAATTTTTCATCTCTATTAAGCCAGGCTTTAAGTTTTTCATTAACACTTTTAAAATGCCAGGATAGGTGAACATCTCTAGTGTATCGCGCAGCGAAATATCCCGTTTATTATAGCCTTCACGTTTAAATGCCAATACCGCATTGGGCCCAACAGTAACAGTACCATCAATCATACGAGTGAGGTGAACACCTAAAAAGGGCATATTAGGGTCAGGGATCGGATAAATAAGATGATTCACAATCTGGTTATGCTCAGGTTTAAGTAGGTAATATTCACCACGAAACGGACAAATTTTAAATTCAGGCTCAATGCCCAACATACGCACCACTCTATCAGCCATCAGCCCAGAACAAGAAATAAGATACTTACCCTGAATATCACCTTGATGCGTTTTAACTACTACCTGTGTCGATTCTTCTTTAAGCCCAATCACTTCAGCGCTATAACGAATTTCACCGCCAAGTCGCATAAACTCCTTCGCCATCGCCTCTGTTACTTGCTGATAGTTAACGATGCCACTAGCCGGCACAAAAATACCACCAACGCCGGTAATATTCGGTTCACGCTCTTTTAATTGTTCGGCATTGAGCCAGTAGCGTTCTAAGCCGTTGGCTTCACTACGATCCCAAAGCGCTTGCATGTGTGCCATTTCTTGATCATTCGTTGCCACTAGCAACTTGCCACATTCGTCAAAGGGGATGTGATGCTCGCGGCAGAACTCTTTAGTGGCAATATTCCCCTCTAAGCAGAATTTAGCTTTTAAGCTACCTGGGGTGTAATACACTCCAGCATGTATTACGCCACTGTTATGCCCTGTTTGGTGCTGAGCTGGACCAGACTCTTTTTCTAGCAGTAATATTTTATGATCGGGATAAGTTTTTTTAAGCTGCCACGCGGTGGACATGCCGACGATACCGCCGCCGATAATGATGAAGTCAAACACAGTTGGGTCACCTTCGTAAAAGAGGCAAATGCCGGGGACCTGCCCCGGCGAAATAAGATGCCATTATTAGTGTTAAGAGTGCCGCCGCAGCCGCCATCCTGTCAAAGTGCTTATCCTTGATTTGGCTCTCTCAAGGTTTTTGTATGGGTAAAATAGCCACGTTGGCGCATTAACTCACGGCGCAGGCCATCATGAGCAATAAACTTATCACGACCATGCAACCAAAAATGGTTATTGATCAGCAAAAAAGAACCTGGCGCTACCGGTACTGATAATCGTTGTTCGCTAGTTTCTATCGCTTCAGAAAGGCCAGCTAACCACACACCTTCATCAAAGTCTTTTGGCTGCACAAACTGATCAATATAAGACATAATAGGCTGGCCACTCACATCAGTATCAAACACTGCATGATACACATCTTTTTGGGTGTTTTTGCTTGGCGGTGCGCCCCAGCGCATAACGCGATGCGCCATAGGATCGCTATAGAATGCAGCCAAATGCTCCCAGTCATCTAAGTGCAGTAGCAAAGAGTTACCCCCTTCCATATTCTGCTCATCAATTTTTAGCATCAACACATAATCAGTATCTTGCTCAACGAAGGTGCCATCGTTATGTAACTCCATCACCCGGTGAGCTTGGCGTAAGTAACTATCTGAATTGTCGTCATTTTTAACCACAAATCGCGCATAGTATTGACCGCTCATAGCATCAAAATTAGAGCGACCAAACAAATGGGCAACAGCAGTAGTAAACTTTACCATGTCTTCTGCTTGCTCTACCTGATTTAACCCTTCAGGCGTAATTATCAAGCCGCCGGTATCGCGATTTGCCAAAGTTTTAATCAATAGTGGCTGCAAGGCATGTCCACATAAATCATTCAGCAGCTGCGCCACTTTAAAGCGTAAAAAAGACTTATATTCTAGCGCTTGAACAGGCCATTCGGCGGTGGCATCTAAAAAAGCCTGTACCGTTTGCTCGTCAAAGCGAAGCTCTAACAAACGTTGAGAATAAGTAGACGGCGCTAAGGTAAAGCCTTGGTATTGGTTATGAGCAAAATCGGCAGTAGCAACATTAGACATGATAGCTTCCTTGTTCTTTCTAGTGTGTGGGTCAAATATCTTGAAAAGTCGTTGTTAGCCAATAATGTCGACATTATTGATTTGTGTCAATCTTATTTCCTAGTTTTATGATCTAAGTTACAATTTCGTTATAATCTAATAACAGTATGCTCTAGGAACCCGAAGACAATGACGAACCAGTCCAATATGCCACGAGAAAACCTCGCTCGTGCGGCTTATCAGCAGTTAAAAAAAGACATTATTCAGAGCCATTTTCGCCCCCACGAGAAACTACTGATGAGCACTCTAAAAACACGCTATGGCTTAGGCGTAAGTCCATTAAGAGAAGCATTATCGCAGCTGGTATCTGAACGCTTAGTTACCACAGAAAGCCAGCGGGGCTTTCGTGTTAGCAGCATGTCTATTGCTGAGTTGAAAGATATTTATGACGCTCGCGCCCAGTTAGAAGGGTTAATCGTTGAATTAGCCATGGCCCGAGGCGATGACTTATGGGAGTCAAGAGTGGTAGCGGCGCATCACGCACTAAGTAAGGTTAATCATATTAAAACGGTGGAAGATCAACTAACGCAGTGGGATTTACGTCATCAAGCTTTTCACCAGGCGGTGGCCGACGGTTGTCAGTCTCCACAACTGTTAGTGGTGCGCCAAACCTTAATGGATCAGGCTGCTCGCTATCGCTACCTTTGGCTTAAACAAACTGTATTTAGCCAACAGGCATTACAAGAAAAACAGCAAGAACATCTAGTCTTGTTTAATGCTCTACTGGCACGAGACTGTGGTGCTAGTAACATGATGCGTGAGCACCTGATGGGGCCCGTGCCCATTATTAGCCAAGTATTAGACGAACAGGGTGTTCGCTAATGACTGCTTTGTACGCGCACGCCCTGTTCACCAATAAATTTGCTGCTTAAATATTTCAACAGCAAGCCATAGGCAGGCACAAATAAAGCGAGACTAAACATTAGTTTAACGCCGTAATCAACCATCGCAATTTCTACCCAGTGTTCGGCCATAAAGGCATCGGGGGAGCGGTAAAAGGCAAGTCCAAAAAAGACCAAGGTATCCACCAGATTACCGAATATAGTGGAGCAAGTTGGTGCCACCCACCAAGCTTTAATTTGGCGCAGTCGGTTAAACACCGACACATCCATGATCTGCCCTAATACATAGGCCATAAAGCTTGCCAGCGCGATACGCGCCACAAATAAGTTAAATTCGGATAAGGCTGCCAGACCTTGGTATTTGGCTTCAAAAAATAACACCGATAGCACATAGGAGCTCGCCAGCGCGGGTAGCATCACTAAAAGGATAATACGCCGTGCCATGGGCGCACCAAAAATACGCACCGTAAGATCGGTAGCTAAATAGATAAAAGGGAAACTGAGCGCGCCCCAAGTGGTATGAAAACCAAAGAGCGTAAAGGGTAGCTGTACCAGATAGTTACTGGCAGCAATAATAGCGACGTGAAATAAAGACAGCCTAAATAAGGCGGTATTGTACTGCTGAGGTGAAATAACCATGTGTTACCTTTTTTAATATGGGGTTAGGGAACCCATTCCGGAAGTGGCGCTTGGTAGCTAGGCATTAGTATAACCAGCCGCACGGCATTAACAACGGTATTCGTTTAACCCACTCTGGAATGTTTGCGCGGCTATACTACTCTTTCCTTGCGCGCTTGTCTTCACTTGAAAGTAAACTCCATAATCGTAAACCAAAGACATTCACCCCCAGCCCCAGCATTACCAGCACAGCGCCTCCCCACTGTATTACAGCCAGTTGTTCATCTAGCAACCACACAGCTGAACTTAATCCGACCACGGGCACTAACAGCGAAAATGGCGCTACCATGCTAGTGGGGTAGTGTTGTAATAACCGGCTCCAAAGTCCGTATCCCAGCAAGGTGGCCACAAAGGCTAAATACACCAGGGCCAACAGGCTATTACTACTAATATGGCGCAAAGCCGCTGTTATTTGTGTCGGCCCCTCCAGCCACAGTGACAAGGCTAGAAAAGGTAAAGGCGGCACCAAATTTCCCCACACAATAAGACCAATGAGGTTCACTCGACCTATTTTTTTGGTCACTATATTGCCCAGCGCCCACATAGCTGAGGCGGCCAGCGTTAATCCTAACCCCAGCATGGTCGTGGTGCCGTCACCACCGTAACCTATAATCGCCAATCCACTTGCCGCCACGAGTAAACCCATCAGATGCACAGGTTTAATCTGCTCACCTAAAAACAAGGCCGCAAACAACAGGCTAAAAAAAGCTTGAGACTGTAGCACCAGTGACGCAAGCCCCGCAGGCATACCATTAGCCATGGCGTAAAACAGCAAGGCAAACTGACCTAAAGAGATGGTGCCACCATAGGCGATTAACCAGCGCCAAGGAATAGCAGGCCGCTTCACAAATAGCACCGCAGGAAAAGCCACCAACGTAAAACGCAGGGCTCCCAGCAACATGGGCGGCACTTCATCTAGACCCACACGGATCACCACAAAGTTCATGCCCCACACGCCAATAACCACTAAGGCTAATAATATATCTCTAGGGGCCATAATCAGGCGTCCTGTTTAGTGACTGATAACAGACCATTTACGGCTGATGTCTGACCGCTGCCGCAGACTGATTCCATTGCTGGGTTAGCCAATCAGCCACCTCTTGGTCTATGCTGCTGACGGGTTGCAGCCAAGCACAATCGGCATAATGCTGAAAGCACAAGAACAACTGACAACCTTCAAAGCGCAGCAGCCATTGGTGATAATCAGCCCCTTGTTCACGCTCGATAAGCTCAAGGTCTAACTCGGTAAGCAAACGCTCAGCCCATGGCGCAAAGTTATTAAAGGTGAGCGGCTGGGCCGTTGTTAACATAGTGGTGGTCATTATTTCTCTCATAAATAGCCTGATGCTGAACATCATTATTTGCCATTGCCGACTACTTATAGCTGGCGTTTTCTCTGCGCTAATACGCCCAATATAATAAAGAAGCCGCAACAGGCCCAGAGTAGCCAAGTATTACTGAGTAGGACGAGTTGCTTGGCTACAACAGGCGTTAAAAATACGGTTAACGCCCCGTAGCCAACCGCACACAAAAGAATAAAAACGCCAGTACGCAATATAAAGTGCAAATGGCTCACCTGTCGCCTAACGATGCGGTTTATATCATCACCAAATATCACCAGGCAGGTGGTCACCATAGCGAGGGCTATCTCTCTGATATAAGGGCGCAGTAAGCCACCCCACTCGCTAAGTAACGAGCTTAATAAATCCATCAATGCGCTAATCCCATATTAAGTAGACGCTTAAGAACTACACGAAATGTCTAAATCGCTGGCCCAATCGGGAGCGGGCATGGCGTAGGCATTAAATTCTGGCTGCTCGTCAAATGGGTTCGCCAGCAACCTTAATAAAGTATCCGCTTCAGCCATATCGCCCTGCTCTGCTTGGTCTATCGCTTGCTGTGCCAAATGATTACGCAAAATATACTTAGGGTTAACCGCATTCATTTGTGCTTCTTTATCGGCTTGGGAGCGATTCTCTTGTGCTAATCGAGCCTGATAACGCACCAACCACTGAGCCCACGCATCCGCATCACTTAATAGCGTTAACAACTCAGCCGGTACCTCTTCTGAGGGAGTTAGCTTTGCCAAGCGACGGAACCAACAGCTGTAATCCACTTGTTGCGCCTTCATTAACGCAAACATATCGCGAAACAACGCCGGATCGTCATCTTGCCATTGCAGTAACCCCAGCTTCTGGCGCATGCCTTCTGAATAGGCCATCATTAATTGTTGCTCGTAGCCACCCAGAGCCTGCTGCAACGCATCCATTTCAATTACGCCTGACAAAGCCTGCGCCAAACGCTGCAAGTTCCAATAGCCCACCGCCGGTTGTTGATCGTAAGCATAACGGCCGGTGTGATCCGAGTGATTACAGATATGATCAGGGTCATAGGCATCTAAAAATCCGTAGGGGCCATAATCAAGCGTGAGGCCCAACATCGACATATTGTCGGTATTAAGCACCCCATGACAAAAGCCCACCAACTGCCACTGGGCAATTAAGGTCGCGGTTTTTTCAATCACCCGCGAAAATAAGGCGGCATAACCTGTTGCATCTGTTGTTAAGTCTGGCCACTGGGTCTTTATTAAATAGTTGAGCAAGGTAGGAATACGCTCTGGCTGACCACTGTAATAAAAGAACTCAAAGTGGCCAAAACGCAGGTGACTATGTGCCGCGCGCAACAAGCCCGCCCCAGATTCAACTTGCTCACGATACACAGGCTCTTGGCTACCGACTAACGCCAGCGCCCGCGTAGTCGCAATACCTAAATGATGCATGGCTTCTGATGCTAAATACTCGCGCAGCGAAGAGCGCAGCACCGCTCGACCATCACCAAAGCGTGAGTAAGGGGTTTTGCCACCGCCTTTAAGGTGTAAGTCCCAACGCTGGCCATTAGGTGCAATCACCTCGCCCAACAACATGGCACGCCCATCCCCTAGCTGTGGGCTAAAACCACCAAATTGGTGGCCCGCATACACTTGGGCAAACGGCTGCATACCCGCTATTAACTGCTGTCCACTGGTCATGTCTCGCCAGTGTGCTTCTGGCAGTGCCATGCCAAGTTCATCGGCTAAGTCTTTATTTAATAACAGTAACCTAGGCGAGCGTAACGGCGCTGGGGTAACTAAACTGCCAGCCCAATCAAACTGGGCGTATTGGTTATCCATGCGCATGTTTCTGTCCTCTTAAGGTGAGACGTTGTTTAATTTTACTATTTACTTATTTTATACTGTTACACCTTGCATAACGATGGCGAATAAAGCAATACAGTCTACATAGTCGCTTTTATCTTACTTTAGCCACAGTGCCACATCATGCAAAAATAATATAATGAGAAAAATAATAACGGAGTTGTCATGAAAAAACGAATCACTGCCCTCACGGCTTTGGCCCTACTGAGCGCCCCTGCAGTTGCTGATGGCAACCCAGATGCCGGCAAAGCAAAGTCAGCAGTATGTGCGGCCTGTCATGGTGCTGAGGGCATATCTTCTATGGATATTTATCCCAACTTGGCCGGTCAAAAGGAAGGTTATTTGGTGAGTCAGTTGCAGCATTTTCGTGACGGTGAGCGCAACAATGCCATTATGGCCCCTATGGCCAGGCCCCTATCAGACGATGATATCGCCGATTTAGCCGCTTATTACGCCAACCTTTAACAGCCGCTGCCCGCCGTTAGCAATAAGCTGAGTATATTGCTTTTTCTAACAGCTAAAAGCTAATCGCTTTTTCTTCTAGTCTTGTTGGCGCAATAAGGCGATAAAGGCACGACCGTAGCGCGCCAGCTTAGTGGCGCCAATGCCATTAATCCTAAGTAATTCGGCTTCGGTTTTCGGCCGATAACGCGCCAGCTCGGTAAGGGTAGCGTCACTAAATACCACGTAAGGCGGCACGTCGGCTTCATCGGCTAACTGTTTACGTAACTGGCGCAGTTGTTGAAATAGCGCTTTGTCTTCGGGACGCGATAATGCCGCTTCCCCTTTATCTTTAGACTTAACTCGCACCACTAATCTTGGCTCTGCGAGCTCGATGACAACCTCACCGCGCAGCACTGGCCGTGCCGCTTCAGTCAGTTGTAACACCATATTGCGGGTAATATTTTGGCTGAGTAGGCCTGAATGAATGAGCTGGCGGATCACACTCACCCAGTGTTCTTGGCTTTTATCTTTACCAATGCCATAGGTTGAGATCTTATCGTGGCCGTATTCGCGAATACGTTGCGTATCAGCCCCGCGCAATACTTCCACGACATAAATCACACCAAAATTTTGACCAACGCGATACACGCAAGACAAGGCTTTTTGGGCATCTTGAGTGCCGTTGTAACGAGTCGGTGGATCCAGGCAAATATCACAGTTTCCACAAGGCTCTCGTTGATACTCACCAAAGTAGTTCAATAATACCTGACGCCGACAAGTTAACGATTCAGCAAACGCCGCCATCACGTTTAATTTGTATAACTCAACCTGTACTTGCTGGGCATTTTCACTTTTTTCTAATAGCCGTCTTACACGACCTACATCGCCGGGATCATATAAGAGTAGCGCTTCTGCGGGCAGTCCGTCACGACCCCCTCGGCCAGTTTCTTGATAATATGATTCAATGTTTTTGGGAATATCAAAGTGCACGACATAACGCACGTTAGGTTTATCTATGCCCATGCCAAAGGCCACCGTGGCCACCACAATATCAAGATCGTCACGAATAAAACGCTCTTGTACCGATTGACGAACCTCAAGTGGCAAGCCCGCATGATAACTGGCCGCTTTATGGCCACGCGCGATTAACCGCTCAGCCATTTCTTCAACGCGTTTACGACTAGAGCAATAGACAATACCGCACAGGCCTTGCTGCTCAGAAACATAGCGCAGCAGCTGATCGGCGCCCTTAAATTTTTCCACCAAAGTATAGCGAATATTGGGGCGGTCGAAGCTGGCGATATGAATAAGCGGATCGGTGAGATTTAACCGACTCAGCATATCTTGCTGCGTGGCTTCATCGGCAGTGGCGGTAAGTGCCATTACCGGAATATGGGGAAACCACTGTTTTAAACGACCCAGCAAGGCATATTCAGGACGAAAGTCATGACCCCACTGCGAAATACAATGCGCTTCGTCTATGGCAAATAAGCCCAATTCAAGTTCACCAAGGCGCTCCATAAACTCATGCTGTAACAAGCGCTCTGGCGACACATACACCAATTTTACTTCACCCCGGCGCATGGCAGTAAAGTGACGATGCATAACTTCGCGACTCAAGGAGCTATTGATATACACCGCTGCCACGCCATTGGCCACCAAAGTATCAACCTGATCTTTCATGAGAGAGATCAAAGGTGATACCACTATGGTTAGCCCAGGCCGCAATAAAGCAGGAATTTGATAACAGATCGACTTACCGCCACCGGTAGGCTTAATCACCAAGGCATCGCGCCCTGCAATGGCTGAGTCGATGATCTCTTGCTGGCCATCACGAAAGCTCTGATAGCCAAAGACCTGCTGCAACACCGCCAACGGCGTGTCGGGAATGGGGGCGGGATCAGCCTGTTCGATTAAGGAAGTCATGTCAGCCTGCAAGATAAAAGCGGACCCTTATTGTAGTGCAGAGAGCGCTAACAATGAAGTTTACCGTGTTAGATGAAACACCGTCATCTTTATGAAACAAGGCTGCCAATAATAAAGTGCGCTTTTTAAATAAAGTGCACGCCCGCTTTAAATAGATCTTACAAGCTAAAAAATAGCCTTACATTTAGCGCTACCAGATACTTCTTGGGTCGCTTTCGCTAACATTGTTGATATCTTTTGAATATCCGTAGTGTCATAAATGCGCCCTCCTGTTGCCTTAGCAATACAGCTTGATGGTATAGCATTACCAATATCTAGCACATTCACTTTTAGTCTGGGCTGTTCACGAGCAATGGTTTCTGCCACTTCACATACATTACCACCACACCCTTCCTGACCATCAATAAACATAAAAATGACCGCATCATTATTGCGCCCATCCACCTTACTAGCAGCATAAGCCAAACTCGCGGCTAGGGGAGTGCCTGTCCCTAACTTTAACCCATGTATACGCTGCAACAGTGCAGGCCGTTGCTTGGCATTAAACACACCGTGATCGGGTTGATAGCCACAACTATCAAAAGAAATTAACCGCACATCTATATCAGCGTGCAGGTTATTCACCATGTCGGTCAGTGCCTTTTTCGCTGTTACTATGCGCGTGGGCGACGCCAATATTTTACGAGTTCGCTCATTACCACCGGGAATTTTTTTACCCGTTTTAAAATACCAGTTTTCATCATCAGGGCTCGTTTGCAAGTTCATCCACATAGAAGCCGATGTATCAAAAATAGTCACAAATTCAGGAGGCGAAGTGCCTTCAGGACTACACGCATAACTGTCTATATTAGAATGATTGAGCCACCAATAGACTAGCCAGCCCAGTAGTAAGCCCAACAGTAACAACAGCAGCAGAGGCCACAACCAGCGAGGGCGCCCATAAACTTTAGTCACAATGCGCGGAGAAACGACAGACGGTTTAATTACAGCCGGCTCTGGTTTTGGTGTTGGTGGCGGTGGCGGTGGCGGCGGTGGCGGCGGTGGCGGCGGCCCCCAGCGCACAATGACAGGATCTTGATTAATACTGTATAAATTAGCTAAGTTTGGTTCACCAAGCAGGCTCTGTAAGGTGTTTGCCTGCTCAGCTCTGCCACGTTTGTTTAATTCATCGATCAGCAACTGCAATGACTGTTGACGTTGGCTATACTTTTTCAGCAATAACTCTTGCTGTTGTTCATCGAGGTCTGCATACAAAATGGGCTGACCACCTAAGGGGCTCCACCACTCTAAAACATCACCGTCCCCAGCTTTTGGCAGCGCATACAGACTTGCCACACTTGGTGGAAAGTGTTTAACAATCAATGCAACTTTAGCATCTAAGGCTTTTAGCGCCGCATAGTAGGGGTAGTTCTCTATAACCACTCGTTGCATTGTCAGTCGCTCATTATATAAATTATTATAAAGATACAAATTGTTATAAAGATACATTTAGCAAAAAGTGAACTAGGTTACTTTGTTAAAACCATACCTTTACGATAAATAATATTAGGGAAACACATAAACGCATGTAGAGCACACTTTTGAATAGTGGCCAATGACTACACAAGCAATTAGCCACTATTCGATAGGCTTAAAACACCCAACAATTATATGCAGGATCTGTTCATGCGGACGACCTAGTTAGTAACCCAAGCTCATCTGTAAGCGACTCACTTTTTTCCGTAGGTTTTCTAACTCCGCTTTCTTTTGAGCAATGGCGGCAGGGTCATTTCCTAAGTCTTGACTGTTTAGTGCAGCCATTTCACTTTCTAGCTCACTAATTTGTTGCTGCACCGACGACTTATCACCATGACGCCCTTTAAGTTTCTGTAATAAGCGGCCTAGCGATTTATCAAGCTGTTGCTGCTGTCGATGTTGCTCATTCAAAGTGAGCTTAGTGTCAGCTTGTTGCACTAAAATGTCTTGGTAGACTTGCTCAAGCAATTCCTTTTCGAGCTGAGCATTATGTAGCTCTTGCTCTTTCGCACGGACTTCCCCACCGTAACCGGTTTTATCTTTAGCAAGCGCATCACAACGCATTTTCGTTATCAAACTTGCGTCGTCATCCCATGCCTGACACTCTCCTGGTGCGGTGGCACAGCCACTTAACACTAATAATGCGCCAACGATAAGTGTCGTGTGTTTTAAAATAGACATAATATAAATTAACCTAAAGTAATGGCTGAACGTTGATTATAAAGACCATCAACTTCTTGTTGTAAGTTATTTACCTTAGCGTTCATTTGAGCTATTTCTATTTCTACTGCTGCCACTTCATTTCCAGCACCAGAACTGCGCTCAAGTTTAGCCACGTCTTCATACTCGGTCACTTTTTTACGCATATTGGCTAACTCTCCACGCATATAATTAATATTACTATCTACTTTAGCAATTTCTTTTTGCACTTTAGCCTGATCGATAGCCTTATTTTTCATATCACGCTCAACTTTTGCTAACAACGCTTTATCATCAGCAATGACTTGGCTTACTGTTGCTGTGCGAGCTACTATTTTAGCGCTATCTTGTTTTACATCTTGAGTCATCAGGTGCAAGCGTTCACTGGTATTCGCATATTGTACTCGACGCTGATCTAGATAGTAGTTAGCACCAATCGCAACACCACATGCAGAAATACCGGCAATAATCGCACATCTTGCTTTATTACCAGAGTTAGACAACATACAACCCACTACCCCAACACTGGCAGCCGCTGCACACGCTTGTAAGCCAGATTTACTAAAAAACTCAGCCTCATTGCCTGACGTTAAGCGAGTATCAACATTACCGTTTAACGACGAACTGCCAGTGTTTGCACAACCACTCAGCAGCACACTTCCTGCAATAAGTACACTTGCCAGTATTTGGCGAGAAAATAAAGTATTCAGATTCATTTTTTATCCCTTATTTATTATTAATATAAATTAGTGCTCGTTAATCACATTTTTACAGGTAGTTAACCATTTATTAGTATCTATTTTTTGCTTTTTTAAATATTGCTGTTGGTTTTCCCAGTGTGCAGCTAAATAAGGCGCTAACTCTGTTAACTGGGGATTACGGCTAACCAGTTCTTGCATTACCGGAACCTGCGCTGTAATCGCTTTTTCACCATATAAAGAAGCCGACTCCACTAAACTACTCGCGTAATAGCGACTTAGCTTATGTAGTCGACCTTCTTGTTCACCCAGTTTGGCTTTACGCTTATCGCAACTAGAGCCTGGTTCATCAGTGTCTTCACAATTAAGCACATAGTTATGCTGCAAAAAATCAAGGTAACGACCATCATCAAGCATTTTGGTACATAAAAAAGCGCCTAAGTTAAGGCTGGCACGAATTGCTAGATCTTGCGCTTCTTTCTCTTTTTGATTACTGGCACGCAGCTGATTCTCAAGCTTATTGAGTTTGGCTTTTAACGCGATATCTTCAACCCCAGATGCCAACTCTTCTAACTCTTCCACCGCTCCTTTCTCTTCCATTACGGTGTCGCTTTTCCCCAACTTATTCCAGCTCTCTTTAATCTCTGCTATTTTCTTACGAGTGGTTAAAATCGGAGAAACTAACGCAAAGCGCATACCGGTTGTTTTGCTCCGGGTTTGCTTACCGTTGTTATAATAAAAATGTTCGGTACGTAAAGCCGAGTTCAATTGATCCTGTCCTTTCAAGTAGTTGCTGCCACGCACTACATATCCCCCCGCTTGACCATGTAAACGATCTAATTTATTTAAGCGAAAAGATTCAAATATCATTTCGTCGGCATTACCCAATATATCGTGTAACCCTAAAGGGTTAGGCTTTAGTAAGCCTGCCAACTGCAGTCTACCGTTAGCTGATTGAGGGCCTGTAAACCACTCGTAAGCATTTACCCCTTCGGCCATAGGGTAGCGATCACTTCGAAATTCAGAGGTAGCCACGTCTAACCCTCCACGTGCAGCAAACTCCCACTCAGTTTCGGTAGGCAGTCGTAAAAAACCCAGATAACCATCCGTGTTTGGCACAATGTCGTCTGCATGCTTATGCAACCAGAGGTTATATTGATTAGCCGCTTGCATGGCTTCTAACCAACTGTGAGAAACAGCTGGCAAGCGCAACTTATTAGAAGGTTTAGGACAATTCTCTTCCATTAACGCTTGATACTGCAACTGAGTCATTTCATATTTAGCTAACAAGTAATAACGAGACTCTTTATCCTCGTTTTCAGAGAAGCTGCCAGAAATAAAAACAGGGCGACTATGCTGGATGTGAGCCAACTCGCCGCCATCTTGTCCCAGTATAATGCGAGAATCAGCCAATGGGTCTGCATTCAAAACATAGACTTTGCGAAACGCCATTGCGCCCTCACAGGGCATAGGTAAGATCACATCGTCTGCTAATGGCTTGGGGTTATAATACTTTTCATCCCAAGCTGCTAGTGTAGGTAGACTAACACCAGCAGTTAACGCCAAGGTAAAAGCCAGAGCACCAAACTTATTATAATTCACGCAAACTCTCCGCAGGTTGAATACTCACGGCACGTACCGCTCCAATAAGGGAGACCAGCACTGCTACTATAATAGACAGCGCTAACGCAACTAAACCATGTAGTAAGGTGATTTCACAGGCAAACTGCCCAGTTTTTTCACTGGTATTTAAAGTAGCATTAAATAACTCACTGCCCACCCAATACAGCGCCATACCGCCGATATAGGCGATTAGGCTAATAAATATCGCCTGCAATACTACATACCAAGCGATGCCTGAACGGGTGAATCCTAATAAACGTAATACCGCTAAATCTTTATGTTTTCGATCAATATTGGCTAAAAAAGCGCCCACAAGTGAGGCAATACAACCAATAAGTGCAGTGAGTGCGACTATGCCAAAAATAAGCCCTAATACTCGGTTAATCGCTTTTACATTATCGATTTCTCGTAAACGACTGCTGGTTTCAATATTTTGACTGTTAAGCCACTGCTCTAAAGACGCTACTTGGTCAACATTACTCGCATAAATGCGAGCGCGAGCATATACGGCAGTGCGATCGTTAAGCTCAGTTCCCGAGTCGACTCCAAATTTGGGTAGGCGAAACCCATCACGAAACCATTCTAAATCCAGCAATAAAGGCACTGCAACAAACACCGCTGGGCGCCCAAACTGGGCCGCCTCCAGCACAGCCACCACAGTTAAAGTGAGCTCACCACGCTCATTCACTCCATCTAAACGCCGAGCAACCCTAAGACGAATGCTATCTCCTGCATCTACACTTAGCCGTCTCGCTGCACTAGCACTTAAAATCACATCCTGCGCTTGTAAAGCACTAAGTTGTGTATTTAGTAGAGGGTCTTGAGCTGCCGTGGATAATACTTCGGCATTCTCAATAAAATGGCTACGATCCACAATTAAGTCAGCTTGGGTATTAAGCGAACGCGTCTGACCGATAGCAAAACCGACTTCTGAACGTGCACCTAGCGTCTCTAACCATTCATCGGTGTAATGGCCGCTGCTCAGCATACGAACTTGTAGGTTAGCGGGGTCTTGCAGTAATTCATCCTGCAATTGCCCAACCACGCCATGTTTAAGCCCAAATAACAACAACAAAGGTGCAATCACTGCCACCAAAGAGGCTGTAATACATAACGAAACCTTACGATCATGCCAGAGGTCTTGCAGTGCAAGTCGCGCCAGCAGCTGAAATTGTTCAAGATTCAAGATCAAATTGGGTCTCTCCTTGCCGATAGGTGGCCACCATACGCGGCAATGAAAAATCCTGTAATAAGCCCCAATCATGAGAGACCACAAGCGCGCCCATTTGTAATTCGTTCACTAACGATAAAAACAATTCAAACACGGTATGAGCGCTGTGAGGATCTAATGATGCAGTAGGCTCATCCGCTAAAATGATATCTGGCTCATGCGCAATAGCCCGTATAAACGCGATACGCTGTCGCTCTCCAATGGATAAGGCTTGAGGGCGCTTACCCACTAAATGGCTCACATTTAAGCAGTCCAGAGCGTGAGTGACTCGTTCTGATTGTTCAGTGAGCCCTAACAAGCGGCGTGGCAGTTGTATATTCTCTGCAACGGTTAAAAATGGCAGCAAGCCACCACTTTGTAGCATAAAACCTAAATGCCGCGCCCGTATGGCTGCTAACTCATCATCAGTATGGGCAGCTAACAGCGAGGTAATATCTCGCTGCGCTCTACCTAAACGATATTGAGCCACACTGTCGGGGCGCAATAACAAACCTATGCACTCTAATAGCGTACTTTTACCACAGCCACTATGACCGGTAATGGCTAACACTTGCCCAGGCTGCAGCCGTAACTTAGGCAATTTAACCTTATGCTGTTGCTCGCCTTCGCCCCGATGTACGGACAATCCCTGTATTTGTAGCATAAGGCCTCACGGCATCATTTCTAACGGAACCGGATAGACATCATCACGCGCGTCACTATCTGGTGCCAAGGATACCCAACGATCTACATCAGCGTTATAACGCTGATAATGGCGTAGCTTAATGCTGAGGTTACGGATGAACTTTTCTTGGTCTAAGCCATTCCAGCTCTTCCAGGTTTCTTCGTCTAGGTTAAGAACATCGCTGTGATAAGGTAGGTCTTCTAAATACTCCCCCATCACGCCCAACTCAGCGAGCTTAGTATTATCACTTTGCTGCAGCTGGTTAGGGTCAGCGCCCATAGTGGCAGCCACTGAGCGTAGCTGGTTAAACATCTCTGATGGCGAAATAAGGCCCGCATTAGCGGCTTGCACTATCTGCTGCATGATATCACTCAGGTCACTTAGCTGTGCTTTGGTCAGCAGTACGCGCACATCAGTAGTAGGCACATTTTGCTTAATTAAATCGCGATCACTAATCCAGGCCTGAAATACCGGTGGGGCTTTTGCGCCCGTTTTACTCCCTAAGTAGGCCAGTTGCATGGCATGGCCAATAAGAGCGGCGTCATCCAGCATTTTTTGCTGTTCGACATCTTGCTGCTGTTGCTGTTTTGCGTCAGCATCTTTAACTATCTGAGAGTTTTCTGCGCTGCCAATGGCGTTATCCCCTCGGTACACTGACTGTACTTGCTGGGTGATAATATCGGCTAATGAATCTACTTTTTTTCCATACTCTTCAACATCTCCCGCATTTACTGGGTAATACAAAGAGGTATTAGTTGCGCCGTAATTGGACAGGTTGCGATACTGAGCCTCTGCGGAGGCATGGTTATGTTTACCCTCTGGGGTTTTTAAGTGCAGAGTATAAATAGCGACGCCTGGATTGGCTGCTTCCATTCTAACTTGTTCAGCACTTAGTCCTGTACCTGAATGTTCGCTATCGCCTTCAATGGCGCCTGAATCGGTAATAAGGACGATATAACGGGCACCAAACTCACTCCAATCGACATCGTCAACGGCCTGCATTATTCCTGAGTATGGATCTTCGTCCCACGACACAGTCGAGACAGTCGCTTGTTTAAGGTCAGCAACTTTATTTAAGAAGTCGTCACCGTCTTTTACCTGATTGGGGTTGGCATACATTTTACTTACATACTCAACACCTGGGCGCGCCTTAATACTTGAGCGATAAGCGACTAAGCCAAACTTTACTTGATCTAGCAACCCCTCATCTTCTACCTTTTCATAGACGCGGCCAATCGCTTCACGGGTACGATCTATATAAGGGTCCATAGTAATAGTAGAGTCGATAACAAAGACAACAGCGGCACTAAAAGCTTTAAGCTTATCGGCTATATCGGCATCTTGATGGCCTAATGACTCTATATGGTTATCGTCACTGGCCTGAGATAAGGTGGTATCGCCATCTTTAGTCACTGAAGCTATATTTAATAACCGAGTGCGAAAGCCCTCTTCAGTCATTATTTCTTCACCACTCAACACAGGCAGTAAATAAAATTGCTCTTTTAGATCAACAAAAAACTCTGGTTCTTGCGCTAAAACCCCCTGTGCTTCGCTATTTTTTTTCAGTTGGCTGCGTAACGGTATTACCTTGCTGACCGGATCAGGCGCATCCAAGATATCTTCTAAGGTTGAACGCTCTTTAAAAAATAACAAACGGTCGCGATTTGCAGGGTTAGTAAACGCCAGTGTGAGCTGCATTTTCCACTCAACTGTACAGTTAGCCGGCAACCAACCTACGGTATTACCAAGACTATCTGGCCCTACTTTAAGCCACTCACGATCCGGCGCCTGACTACGTTCATAGACATAAAAGCGGCTAAAGGTTGGTTGAACTTCACCGCCACTCTGGCCTGCTTGAGCCGTTAACTCACAGCCAGGTGAAGTTAGCACCCGCTGATATAATGTTTTTTTCCCTTCCTGTAGCAGGGGCTTGTCGGTGGCAAAGGCCAGCGAGCTGGTGCTGCCGACAACTAGTAATGCGGCAGCCGTTAAAGACTTAGTTATGCATCTCATTACTCAAGTTCTCCTAAACGCTGCTGTGCCAAGGCATTCTCTGGTTCTACACCCAAAACCGTTTCATACCAATAACTAGCTGTAGCGTCATCAGACTCACTAAAGCACACATTGGGTTGATGAAACTTGGAGTCATACTCTTGTGCATAAGCTAGGGCAATAACCGCATCGCCACTTTGTGCACGATTCGCATATAAGCGCTGTGCTACGCCACACTTCTCTTGGGCTTTAGCATCGGCAATAACCGCCAGCATTTGCTCACTACTCAGGTCTTGCTGAATACAATTTTGTACAAAATTTAATTCGCTTTGACTGTCTAATCCTGCACTAGAGCAAGAGGTCTCATCCGCTTTCTCAGCTCCCATAGACCCACCAATACTTGGTTTCAGTAACAACCAGGCGGCACCAGCAGCTATCGCCAATAACGCAATAATTGGCAATATAATGAATAATGGATTTATGCGTTTTTTCGCCACGGGAGCAGGGTTCGACGACGGCTGAGGTGTAGGCGAAGGTTCAGGCGTTGGCGACGGTGGCAATTCATCTACCGGCTCTGGTGTTGCAACCACATCAACAGGCGGCTTAGCCGCAGGTTCTGATACAACAGGCGTTATCACTTTAGGCTGTGTAATATTGCCGGTTTCACGAGTCGACTCCGTCACTCCCCCCGCAGCTGATGATAATAATCCATCAGATAAGCGCACCATGCCTCGGTCACTTTCACTACCTGGCCCTTGTTGTAGATGCAGCTGATAACTGGACGTGCCACTGCTTTCTAATATTGGGTCTAAAATATCGCCACCTATTAGCCCTTCAAGATGACCATTTTCATCTTCGTTTAGCGTAACAGGAAACCATACGGCATTAGTGCCCCAGTCTTGATTCTGTTGCAGGTAATAGCGGTCTTGATTACGCTGAATACTAAACTCTAGTCCCTCACGATCTCCTTCCCACTTTTTAATGATCAGTCGCGCTTGCCCCGGTACCACTGGGTTTTGTGGTTGCAATTGTACATTTATACTCATTGAGTTTTCTCATCCTTAAAGCGGGCCAATATTTCTCCAAGCAACATGTTTTGTTCAGCAGAAATACCCCGTCCGGCACTGTGCCCGGCATTATCTATGGTGTTGTAATAAAGGGCCGATAACCAATCAAGCATAAAGAGACGAGCTTGATCCAAAGGTTGCACTGGCAACTCAGGTAGCTGACCTATTTCAACACTAGGGCCTGTAGAATATAAAGGAGCTTTCTCACCCATCAACTGGGTCTTGCGTAATGCAATCGGCTGCTCTAACTGACCCTGCCAAGCAATAAAGTCACCTAACACTAATTGTGCAGAAAGCACTTGCCCTTGTGCTAATTGCTCGCGACGAGCTCCACTTTGGGCTCGTGCTAATGCCGCTTGTGTGAGACGGGCGGGGATTTCATGCCGATAAGCTGAACTAATAAGCTCCTCGACCAACATGTCCATTATCTTACTTTCTACACCCAGCAGATTAAGCAAGTTTTGCCGGCGGCTTAAATTTTGTAGGTGATGAACCCACTCTTTAAATACCGCCTGAGCAAAGCGATGCTCGTGCGTCTGTAGATCCACATTACTGATTGACGAGCTTTCCTTAACAGGTGCATCCGACGGATCGGCAAACATATTATCAAAATCAAAACCTGTATCTTCGGCATAGAGGCTAGCCGCAGGCTTCATTTCAAGCTCATCTGGCTCAAGATCGTCTTCTGTGTCGTTAAAATCACCGGTTAAATAAAGATCGCGTATCGGCTCATCTTCAAGCTGCAAATGGCGCAATATTTCACCCAAAGCTCGAGTTTTATTACCTAACGCTTTTAAGAGTGCTTGAGCCTGCTGCTGCTGTTTCAGCTCAGCATCGTTTCTGTCACCTTCATGCCAATGTTCTAAACTTTGAGAGATTTGGGCACGGCTAGACGTTAGCTGCTCTTGGATGCGCTGTAATTTAAAGTCGATATTCGCAACTTTACCCAAATATTGGCTAATATGCTGAATACCACCATGATCAAGCGCCAGCATTGCCTGCCAAGCTTGAGCTGGTTCACCGACATGCAGCTTGACCGACTCGGTGCTGGCAAAGGTACTTTCCATCAGCGCAAGCTTTTCTTGATAGCGTTCAACAATATTAAGCTCTTGTTCTGTATCTGGGCACAGTTCAATAAAAGGCACATCCATGCGCGGCTTTCGTACCAAGAAAGTATTATTGAACGGCTTTCCCCCCGACCAATTTTGCATCCATTCATATTGACCAAAACGCTCTTGCATCGTCATTTTGATCAGTCCATCCCATCCCTCTTTAAGCTGACCCTCATTGCGATTGAGCGCATTACTGATAGCCATATCGCACATTGTAAGCGCCCAGATTAAACCAGGGGCCCGCTGGCCTCGCTCTTGTGCATCTTTACCTTGCGTTTTCTCAATCCACCGCGTTAATACTGGCCCTACATCATTCACATCACTTTGCTTAGCCGAACTAGTACAGACCACTAGACTGTTCATCTCTTGACTGTCAGTGTAACGCTCAAATAAATAGGCGACCTTACCGCGCAATAACAATTGAGAGACAGGATTACCCCCTTCGCTAGACTGGTTCCCCGCTTCGCTCACCGAGCAAATACTTAACCGACCGCGATAACCAGGGAAGTCGAGTAAGTCCACTTTTTCTACCTGCGGGTCACGCGTAGGGTTCACAAGAGGAAAAGTTAACTCGGCCGTTAAGGTCGCCAACTGCGCCAGTGAAATGTTCACAGGGGCACTTGGTTCACCCTCTATCACAGGGCAAACTTCAATAGAAAGATCACGCGAGCTTCCCAAACGCTCCAGCATATCCACGTTCATAATGCTGTCGTGCTGGCTATAGCCATGATCAGCCGGTGTGACTAAGGCGCTCAATGGCGCAAAAACCTTAGTAGCCCCTTGCAAGCGCTGCAGGGTCGCAGCCAACTCACTATAAATGGTGGTTAACTCTGTTTGCTCGCCCCATAAAATAGAGAACAAGCCGGCTCTTTGTTGGCAATTCAACCGTGGCGCTAGCTTTAACACTTCCGGCCAATAATGTAGTTCTAACTTACTTATCGACTTAGAAAAACTGTCATTCAAGTAATCCCACAACGACACTACATCGTCGGCGGTTACTCCCGGCTGCGGCTCTTTACTGGCTTGTGACTCGTAACGCTGTAGTGCTTGCGAAACGCGATCTTCATTTAATTCGTATTCTACTTTTTCACGATTAAAGTCGTTAAACCACGAGTTGGCCAATATTTTAGCCAACTCAATTTCGCTAAACAGCTTCAGGTCTATCGGAAACGCTGCCGGTCCCGACTTGGCCGTTCGACTAAAGCGCGTCACTAGGCCAGTGGCTTCTTTGCCGCCACCCACGGGGTTGATATGCTCAATAAAATCTAGTGTTTTGTCACCATACTGGGTTTCTAATTCACCGTTTTTCCCCGCCGCCAGAGCAGAAATTAAGTAGGACTTGCCTGCCTGAGAGAGACCAAAGAAACCCATGGTCATGGGGGTACCTGCCACACGACCAAGATCTCGTGCCAGATTACGGGCACGGTGTAACCTAAGGTTTATGCCACGAGCTTCGGTATCAAGCTTTGGCGCATTCTTGCGCGCATCAGCTACCCAATCCAACACCTGATCGGCGTCTTGATATAAATTTTGCCAGTCGGTCATCAACTGCTGCTGTTGTAAAGTTAAATCACTCATGTTCTTTTCACGCTTCCACTGTCAAGCCAATATTTACTGTCACCCAAACCGTCTGCATCCAGCATGGTGTTCAGCGACAAAATAAGATTTTTATTGCTAAAATCCTGCTTATTGTCACCCACACCTATGCTGACCCTGGCTATTTCTAGGCGGTCACTAATTAAGTCTGAATCGCTGGATGGTTTTCTAGGTGGTTCGGCGACCTTAAATTGAACACTCAGTGGCACAGGGCCGCTATCGCGAGTCAACTTGGCGAACATCTCTTTACCTATACGAGTAAAGTCTAAGGTGTATAACGGTGAGGCAGCCCAACGAGGCGAGGCAAGTTGGCGAAAGCCGATACGCATAAAGCCGCGCATTTCTAACTCTGGTGTTGCTTCGTTTTCATCTTCAGGCAGTTTAATTTTATTATCTTCGATGGTGATATCGCGATACAAAACGTCATCACTACCAATGGCATTTTCTTGGTCGAGAATGCCAATATGTTTAATGGTCGAATAAGGTTTTAATGCCGAAGCCACAAAATGAAAGTTAGAAATGCTGTGATTTGCACACAATAAACACAGCATGGCTCCTACCGCTGCCGTACTCTTAGGATCATCAATCAAGCCATTTTTATGGAAAGGGTACCAGCCCCCAGTACGGTAACCTTGCAACGGTAAGATACGGTCTGTAGGCACAGGTAATAGTTGTCGAATATATGCCTGCACGCCAGGTAAGCGTGAAGGACGACCGGTAAGCAGTAACATATCGCAAGGGTAATAAGCCACCACCTCACACAAGGCTGCCAGCGTTTTAGTGATATTAAACTTATCACTCAAAAAGTCTTGGTGTAGCTGCACCAAGTTTAGGCTGATGGTGATATCAAGTAAGTTAAACTCAACACTCGCCCCAGCGGTGCGACGAATAGCGCTATTTACATATTCTAGTACCCCATCGCTTACCGCATCATCACCCAAGAGTGCTTTATAGGTATATTGAAACAGCTCTTGGGGCTGCTCAGGTACAAACTGCTCATACTCTTTAAGAATAGCTAACGCCAAGGGAGTAAATACTTGCAAGTTAAGCTGTTGACGTAACACCTGATCTCGGGCATCTAAGCTTTCCCCTCCGCACAGGCGTGACATTAAGGCATCCGGAGCCTCAACTCCCGCCGCAGCTAATGCTCGAGTGAAACCAGGCAACACATAATGCTGAATAACATCCAACACTATATCGTCACCGGCAATTTTAAAGCCATCGCGAAAGCTTTGCTCTGGGCGTATATAGGCATTACTGCCAACCGAGCCCCCACCATTACGATCTAAGCTGTAATCGGTGACGACTAAATCGGTTGTGCCGCCGCCAATATCGATGGTGGCCAGCGTAATTCGCTCGCGGTCGACTTTATCTGGCCGAGCTAAAGTAGCAAATAAAGCTTCTGGGTGACCGGCAAAGTTACGGTTAATTTCATTATAAAGGTAGACCAGTTGGCCACAAGAAGCCTCATCCCATTCCACTCGCACCTTAGGCATAGGAATACGCAACTCATTAGTTTCTGCACTCCATGGGTCTTCATCGCTCGCATGCCACCCCATACTTTTCCAAACCAAGCCAATAGCCTGTTTTAAGCGCTCATTTAAGATGCTGCGCTCCGCTAACGGCATCCCCGGAGGCACTGTCAGTATAATGCTGTTCAACTGACGAGGCGTGCGAGCATGCCCCTGACGAGAACGTTGAGCTGGGCTATTAATTTGGCATAGCGCTTGGGTCAATACTTCAGCCAACATAAAAGTCATTAGCGAACTACGAGAATACAGCGGCGTAAACACCGGCATCCGGTCGTCTTCCTCAAGAGCATATAGTGCCTCGCCAATATCATTGATCATAAACGAGAATGGTGCGGCCGTTGCGTAAGGTTCAGAGTCTGTTTTTATATAACTATTATTAAAGCGCCAGCCATGGCCATAGGACTGCTCGTCCCATAAATAACGCTTGGGGCTAGATAAACCGGTGGACCCTTCGGTTCCACGGCGCAGACTGGCTAAACGACCGGCCTCTTTACCTACCCGAGCAATTGTTGGCCATTGAAATGCATTGTGCCGACCGCTTTTTACTGAGTGATGGTCTTTGCCAAAATTAGCCTGAGAAAATTCAATGCGGCTTTCAAACGGGTCTTGATATACTTGCTCAGGGGTAAGGAGATCTCGTAATTGCAGCACATAGTTTTGGCGCATGCCTGATCCGGCCTGCCCATGATTTTCAATTAGAATGCCACAGGTACGTGAGTTACCAACATCCAGTACCAAATCAACCGGGATTGGTTTAATCAGGCCGGTAGCCTCATTAGCAACCATACGAATATCTGGAATTTCGGCTTTAGGCTCTTTCTTGGTTTGCTGTTCGGGCAACGGGCGGCTAAACAAACTTAATAAATTTAAATAGTGGGCTTGGTAATGTAGCTCGTCCAGTTCTTCATCTACGTCTTCTCGTAAACGATCAGCATTAGCTTCAGTAAATACTTCTCTGAGCCAAGCATTTACCCACTCTTGATCTAAAAACCAACTCATTTCCCAAGTATGGCAAGCCATACGAAAACTAACTCCCGCGCTAACGTCTTCACTATTAGGAGCTAAATAGTTGGTGCCAGCATGTGACATTATGCGTGTATCAAAGGCGAGTGTTAACCGATGAGTATTACCATCGACATCAGGCTCTTGCAATTTAAGTAACCGCATACGAGCCCAATTTCCAGGACCTTGATCAAAATGATGCGGAGGTTTAAAGCGAAACACTGGGCATGGCACCCACACACCATCAAGCAAGTCGAGGCTGGCTTTCATGCTAATATCAAACTCAGAATTGACCTTCTGTATCGAGCCTGAACTTGACGGATAAAATAAATAATCTTGCTCATCATTATTAAGCAATCGGGTAAGCAGTTTCCTTTCACTGCTAATAAAAACAAATTCACCTGCCGCCTCTTTGCGCTCATCAAATTTCAGCGCAAAGTCCATAAACTGAATGCCTGTATCACTAACCAGTGCAACCGTTTCTTCAAATTCTGTTATCTCAGCCAACATTTAATTAAGCTCCGCCTTGCTCGTCTGCATTACGCATAGTCATAGGAAAGGTTTCATTACCGTATCTGCCGGTGCAGTCGGCCATACTTAGTGCATCTGGTTTACAATTAACAGCGGGCATATCGTAAACACCACCATCGCTACATTTCGCTTGGCCTTGACTGTTGATCGCCAAATTACCATTATCTATACCAGCTGATACTGGCCCAGTGCAGCTTACACCATCGCTACGGCGCACAGTGACATCACCTTTACCATCGTTAAATTGATACTCTAAGCGCAATGGCTTTCCGGTTCGTTGATCTTGAATCCCTCCTTTGGCTTTCCAATGACCGTTCAAAAAATCAACTGAACTATTAGTGTCGGCTTGAGGTGGAATACGTAGACTCTCAGGCTCTGGCGTATCAGTAGCGGGAAGTTCTGGCTCACCCGGTTGCTCCGCTGGCAACGCTGCTGGTTCAACCGCTGGCTCTAACTCTGGCGCGGTCGACTCATCAGATAAGCTCGACGCCGTTGTAGCCGGCTCACTCTCAGGCTCCGCCCGTCCATTGCTATTGTCGGAGTCTACAGCTGAAGCAGGCTCTTCCCCAGTAGAGCCCTTCTCATTAGGCATGTCCATTGACGGCATAT
>NZ_JBQDEX010000021.1:0-1357 GCF_052084945.1 Oceanisphaera sp. | reverse complement strand
GGCATATCCATATCTGGCATATTCATCGACGGCATATCCATACCTGGCATATCCATCGACGGCATATCCATATCTGGCATATTCACCGACGGCATATTCATATCTGGCATATTCACCGACGGCATATTCATATCTGGCATATTCATACCCGACATTTCACCCGAAGATAAGCTATCTTTAGCTCGACTTACCTTGGGCATAGTAGGTTTAGACCCAGGCAAGTTAAGGCTAGGCACTACGCTAGCAGCACCGGGAATACAAGCACGTAAAAAGAACAACAACAGTAACAAAAGTAATAACAGCAATAACCACCGCAACCAACGACGCCAGTTTTTCCACCACGGCATTCTTGTTGGGGTGATTATCTCTGGTGCTGGAGTAGAGGAAGGGGCAGCAGGTGTCACTTTAGGTGTCACCACAGGCGCGACAGCAGG
Source organism: Oceanisphaera sp. (assembly GCF_052084945.1). Classification (NCBI taxonomy): domain Bacteria; kingdom Pseudomonadati; phylum Pseudomonadota; class Gammaproteobacteria; order Aeromonadales; family Aeromonadaceae; genus Oceanisphaera; species Oceanisphaera sp. Next base: position 923 of record NZ_JBQDEX010000021.1, on the reverse strand, counting down.
CGTAACAACAGGGGCTGCTACCGGTGGTTCAATAGGTTTGGGCGGATATAAACAATAAAGAGGATCGGAGCTCAGCATATCGTCTGAGTGTAAAAAACCCCAAAAGGTTAATACTGGAATAACATTAGACGACGTATCCAGTCTGCCATTATGCTCAAACTGTTCATCGCCTTCTTCAGATCGCACCAAGTAAACAAAATCTTCGCCAGGAAAGTGAATAACGTATTCCAGTAATTCAGCAAAAACCTGCTTATCTTTACTTTTATCTTCTGTTTTTTTTGCTTCAGAAGCTAATAACTCTTCTCGCATCGTGGTGAGATAAGCCTTTACTGCTTCTAGCCGCGAACGAGCCACTGCACGTTCTGTTTCTGTTGCAGCCCCCCAAGAAATAACATCTCCTGCCACCGGACTATACCAGTCGATATTATCACCCTGTTGATCCGTCTGTGGAATTGCTAAACAAAGTGCATATCTTTTATCTTTGCGTTTAATTGCATTTCTAAGCTGTAAGGCAGCTCTATGCACCGGTTGCCCAGTTTTCCCTAATGCCTTAAAGGACGATATTCTACCAGATCGTAATAACGCCCCTGTCATTAGTGGCATCTCCCTTGCTAATTTAAATGAATGATTGTTTAAGGCTGCTAATGTAGTAGATAATGGCATTTAGGGTCAAGTTGAGATCATAAAAATCAACTAATAAAATGAAGTTTGTTCGATTTTATAAAAAACACCTGCTTGGCGCGTCAAAAAATCACGTTTTTCTGTGAGAGTTGTATTTACAACCCCTACACTGTTCATTATTTGTACTTTCAACCTAATGCTTTATATCATTAAATTTTATTTAATATGAGTTATTGATATTAGTAACCAGTGTATTTCCTCTATATCAACTTATTTTATATTATGCTTGATTGATAAAAAAA
>NZ_JBQDEX010000020.1:0-27283 GCF_052084945.1 Oceanisphaera sp. | reverse complement strand
AGATGCCAAAGGTCTAAACTGTGTAAATGTTGTTGTTGATTATGGTATGGCAGGATCATCCCCATCAGCTGGCGGTGCAGGCTGGATCTCCAGTCTGAGAGAGTGAATATAACAATCACATCAAGTCGCTCGCAAGCTCGCTGGGACACGAAAACTACGCGGTGATTAGTTTGGTGCTTTGCCCAAGTTTTAACCAATCGCCGTTTAATTTTTGGTGCCCCTTATGCTAGCGTTATGAGTCAAGGAAGGCCCTTCTATGATTATAGATTGTCCGAAATGTAACCAATACGTTGAGGTTGCCGAGGCAGGCGGTTATGAGCAGTTTAACATTGGGTGGCATTTTAGGTTTTCCCTATCTGAAACCAGCGCCAACATATTAGAACGATTGAATATTCCACAAGAAAACTGGTTAAAAATAACCGGTGAATTTATGGTGCTATTCAAAGGGCCCGCAGGCTCGTTATCTCACTTGCAGCAACATTGTGAGAAAAAGTGCATGCAGCGTACTGCCTATGCCAGTAGCTGCCGACATTGGACTCATTAATCACTAACGAAGCGTCGATAGATTTCTTAGTTTGTTGCACTCCAACCAGAGTGCATTTGTGCTGCCTAACGAGCGATTTATTTTCCCTAAATAGCTTAAAAATGGATACACATCTCAATACTGACTGATTTTCATTATTGGAATATTAGAAAAGTGTCATCCGCTTGTAATTTTGATAGCTAGGTATACTATTAAGACTATTTTAATATGGGTGGCAATTAAGTACGATTTATTCTGCACGTTCGGATCTGTGTGGGGTAGGCCCAGTAATGAGTCGCTTTACCACGATTTTTACAGGAAATTCTATAAAATGTCTAAGTTTGGTCGAAGTATAAGAATATTTTTAGCCGATGGCAGTCCGACTGGATTACGTCATGTTGAAATAGCTAACTGGTCTGGCCAAGCTTTAGCGTGTCCTCGAAGCAGATTTTCAGAACTAGGTAAGTGGGAAGAATCAAAGCGACCTGGTGTATATTTTCTATTTGAAAACTCGGCGGTTGATAATAACGTTGCATACATTGGTGAATCTGAAGATGTATTTAAAAGACTGGCGGAGCATGACCGAAAAAAAGAATTTTGGAATGAAGTTATAATATTTACAAGTAAGGATGAAAACTTAACCAAAGGTCATATAAAATATCTAGAAGCAAGACTTGTGGAAATCAGTAAGTCAGCCGATAGATATGAACTGCAAAACAGTAATACACCAACCAAGTCGAATCTACCTCGAGCTGATGTTGCTGCAATGGAAGAGTTTGTTGATAATATTCGCATTGTTTTAGGTAGCTTAAGTCACAGAATTTTAGAGTCTGTCTCTTCAGGATTAGCTCAAATTTCCTTAGAGCCAAAAGAAGACTCCCTAATAAATTATGACTTTAGCTTTAAGGTAAATAATGTAACCGCAAAAGGCAGAGTAACTGATGACGGTTTTTTACTTTTACACGGCTCTCAAATAGCGCAGAAATCTTCACCAAGTATGCCGGGTAAAAGTTTACTTATTAAAGAGCAAATGATTTTTGATGGTATTCTAGAAGATAAAGGGAGTTTTTATCTCCTAGTAAAAGATAAATTAATGAGTTCATCTTCATATGCTGCCTCATTAGTAGCTGGGAATAGTCGCAGTGGTCCACAAAGCTGGAAAACCCCAGAAGGTGAGCATTTAAAAGTAATCGAAGATCGGCTGGTAAGTAAAACCAAACAAGACAACTAACAGGCCCCCATGTTAGCTGATTGCACCTTGCTAACTCAGCGGTTCACAAGAGTGAAGTTTTGATAGCTAGGGATACTATTGAGGCTATTTTAATATGGGTGGCAGTTTAGTATTTGTTGGTGTAATCGGCAAAAAGCCGGTGCAGTACCCCGACTTTGATGAAGGCGATTAAGAGCAACAAAGCACACATGAGATCAGAGGGCTCTGTTCTCATGCGTGCTTTGGCTAAGAGTGAGACTGGTATGCAGGCTGGCAAGTCCGACACAGCGGCATCGTTTACGCTTTGGGTAATACGTTATCAATGGCCTGCAGGGCACAGCCTTCGTCGATAGCCGCACCGCCGGCACCGGCTACGCCAATGGCACCAATTACCTGATCACCCACTTTTAGCGGCACTCCGCCACCCAGCAGCAACAGTTCGTCTAAAGTATGGAGATTTTCTGACTCCGGGTTGTTACGCGCGATCTTGGACAGTTCCCGCGAGGTGGTTTTGGTCGACAGCGAGGTAAAGGCCTTGCGCTGGGCGGCAAACGTATTGTGCGGTCCGATATTGTCATCACGCTGCAGGGCCACCAGGTTACCGCCCCGGTCTACCACGGCCGCTACGGCAGTTCGCCCATCGGCATGACAGGCCGCCAGGGTTGCATCCAGCAGTTGATTGGCCAGCGCGAGTGATACATCGGCGCGCTGGGCAACACCGCTGTCGGTAGTTAACGCAGGGGCAGCAAAGGCTGGGGCGGCACACAGGGCCAGGGCAAGCAATGAACGACGAGCGGTAGTGATCATAAAATTCTCCAATGGTTATAAGTAGTTCGGCTAGGTGCCAAGTGGAGTCATAATGCCAGCGCTACCCCGTCAAACTCATTGCTAACGGATTACTATTTTGTAATCCGATGCGCTGCATGTTAAACACCATGCCCATCAGCTCGCCACTTCGGTAAATACCGCAGTGTTAATAATACACTCACAGGCCACCCATGTTAGTTGTTTGCTTGAAACTCATAACAAAGCCAATCATAAACGCCAGCAAGCTGGCTGGACTCTCTGGCGCTCGCCTGTGTTGGCAGGGTTAGAATTTATTGGCATATCTGGTGTTATGCATGTTAATGTTGTTGAATTATAATTAACTATATGCCGTGTAATGAAAACAAATGAATTATTAAAATTGTCTGATGCAGATATGGTTTCATCAATAAAGAAAATGAAGCTAAAAGAATGCGAAAAACATACTCGAAATTACTCTAAACGCCTCAATCTAGACTTTGATAAATTAATTATAAGTGGCACCAATGCTGTTTTTTTTGATTCTGATGAGAGGCATGTTAGTTTACGAGTTCACTCTGCTATAGTGCAGTTTTGTGATTCAGTAGGATGTTATTCTGAAAAAGAAGTTGAGATTATGTCAGCGTTAGTTTTAATGATGATACACAAAAGAACAAATGGTTTCGACATGGCGTCGACGTTATCTAGTCTGTCAAAATCCTAACAAGTTGCTTAAGCGTTATGAGTCAGTCACCTGTCCACTCGGAGTCAATGACGTACAGCATCACGCATAGGCTTGTCCGTTCTATGGTTTCTACAACAGCAAACAGCCCATACCTGTGGGTACAGGTATGGGCTGTTTTTCTGTGCGGCCTGTGGCGTCAGACTATACTGTATGGCGCTCTTGCAGCTTGGCAATAACGTCACTGAGTTGCAGCTCTTCTTGCTGCAATAGCACGGTCAGGTGATAAAGCAAGTCGGCTGACTCGTTCACCAATTCTTCGTGATCGTGCACTGTGGCGGCCAGCGCGGTTTCTACGCCTTCTTCACCCACTTTTTGTGCAATACGTTTGGTGCCGCTGGCATACAAGCTAGCGGTATAGCTAGACTTAGGATCGGCCCCTTTACGCCTAGCAACAACTTGCTCAAGCTCCGACAAAAACGCTAAATCGGGCAGGGTTTGCTGGTTAAAGCACGACGTGTGACCTAAATGGCAGGTCGGGCCTATGGGCTCAACCAATGCCAATAAGGTGTCGTTATCACAGTCGGTGCTGATATCGGTAAGTTGCAAGAAGTGACCCGAGCTTTCACCTTTGGTCCACAAGCGGTTTTTGGTGCGGCTATAAAAAGTCACCTGCTTGCTGTCTAAAGTGTGAGCCAAGGCTTCTTGGTTCATGTAGCCGAGCATAAGCACTCGGCCGCTGTGACAGTCTTGCACCACCACTGGCATTAGGCCGTCTACTTTTTCCCAGTCGAGTTGCTCTGGGTTGAATTTGCGAGTGTGATCAGTCACGAATTACGATTCCTTGTTCTCTTAAATATTGCTTAAGCTCATCAATATTAATGATGTTCTTGTGAAAGACTGACGCTGCCAGCGCGCCGTCTACATCGGCTTTTAAGAAGGCATCGCTAAAGTGCAACATTTCACCGGCACCGCCGGAGGCAATCAGTGGCACTTTACAGATAGCGCGCACTTTTTGCAGTTGTTCTAAATCGTAACCTTGGCGTACGCCGTCTTGGTTCATTACGTTCAGTACAATTTCACCGGCGCCGCGACGCTGCACTTCTTCTACCCAATCTAGCGTGCTCCACTGAGTCACTTGAGTACGGCTTTCGTCGCCGGTAAATTGATGAACTTGATATTGACCCGTTTCTTCATCGTAATAAGAGTCAATACCCACCACCACGCACTGCACACCAAAGGTCTCGGCCAGTTCGGTGATTAGAGCTGGGTTGCTTAGGGCAGGGGAGTTGATAGAGATTTTGTCGGCACCAAATTCTAAAATTTGCGCCGCATCAGCCACGGATTTAATGCCACCGGCCACACAAAAGGGAATGTCGATCACTTCTGCCACGCGACTCACCCAGCTTTTATCAACGACGCGGTCTTGGCTACTGGCGGTAATATCATAAAACACCAGCTCGTCTGCGCCTTCGGCGGCATAACGTTGTGCCAGTGGCACTATGTCGCCAATGATTTCGTGGTTACGAAACTTAACGCCTTTTACCACTAAGCCATCTTTTACGTCTAAACAGGGGATTATGCGCTTTGCCAGCATGCGATTGCCTCTTTTACGGTGAATTTACCTTCTAATAACGAGCGGCCTAAAATAACACCGGCCACACCGGTATTGGTGAGCGCCTTAATATCGTCTATGTTGCCGATGCCGCCGGAGGCTTGCCACAAAATAGTGGGGTAGCGAGCAGCTAGCTCACGGTACAAGGCGACGTTGGAGCCGGTGAGGGTGCCGTCTTTAGAAATGTCGGTACATAACACATGGCATAAGCCGGCGGGCAGATAATGCTCGAGTAGGGCTTCTATGGTGATGCCGCTGTCTTCTTGCCAACCAGCAATGGCAATTTTCTTTTCGCCGTCTGCGGTAATGTTAATGTCTAGCGCCAGCACTATGCGGTCGGGGCCATATTGCTTGATCCAGCCGGCGACCATTTCCGGATCTTTAACCGCGGTTGAGCCAATAACCACGCGTTGCACGCCAATATCGAGTAAGTCTTTTACGTCTTGCTCACTACGAATACCACCGCCAATTTGTACCGGAACTGGGGTGTTTTGCACTAAATCTTTAATGATATCCAGTTGGCGTTGGCTGCTGTCTTTAGCGCCGTCGAGATCAACCAAGTGCAATTGGGTTGCGCCTTCGGCCACATAGAGGTCGAATTGTTGCTGTGCCGAGGCGGTATATTCGGTTTTTTGTTGGTAGTCGCCTTGGTATAAGCGCACGACTTTGCCGCCAATGAGGTCAATAGCAGGAATGATCATCTTTACAGCTCCAAGAAATTTTTCAGCAATTGTGCACCCGCCGCACCCGAGCGCTCGGGGTGAAACTGCACGCCAAAGAAGTTGCCCTGTGCAATGGCTGCACTAAAGGCGGTGCCATGATGGCTGGTTGCCAGTGTGTAATCACCCACAGGCACTGCATAAGAGTGCACAAAATAGAAAAAGCTGCCCTCGGGAATATCTTTAAATAAGGGGTGGTTGGGCATAGGGGTTATGCTGTTCCAGCCCATGTGGGGCAAGCGAATGCCGTCACTGGCTTCCAGGTGCTGGCACTGCGCTGCAATTAACCCTAAGCCATCAACATCACCTTCATCAGAGTGTTGCACCAGCATCTGCATGCCTAAGCAAATACCCAATACCGGCTGATGTAGCTGGCCTATCAGCTCAATTAAATTCCGCTCAGCCAAATTTTTCATGGCTTCGCGGGCACTGCCCACTCCGGGTAACAATAACTTATCGGCGTCGAGTAATACTTGGTGATCGCGACTGACGGTCACCGAGTAACCCAAGCGCTCTATTGCATAGCGCACCGAAGATAAATTGGCACAGCCGGTATCAATAATGGCAACTTTTAGGGGATGACTCACAAGACCCCCTTACTGGAGGGCAGTTCGTTGCCTTCTACCTTGAGTGCTTGGCGCAAGGCGCGGCCAAAGCTCTTAAAGGTGCTTTCCACCATGTGATGGGTGTTGTGGCCGGTCACTTTTAGGTGAATATTACAGGCGAGGCTATCGCTGAGTGAGCGGAAAAAGTGCGGCACCATTTCAACCGACATATCGCCCACTTTATCTTGGCGAAATTCCCCTTCAAATGACATATAAGGGCGACCGGATAAGTCCAGCGTGACCGCGGCTTCGCATTCATCCATGGGCAATACAAATCCAAACCGGCCTATGCCGCGCTTATTACCCAGCGCTTTGCGCAGGGCTTCGCCTAATGCCAGTGCGGTGTCTTCCACTGTGTGATGGTCATCAATATGTAGGTCGCCATCGACTTGCACATTCAGTTGAAAACCGCCGTGGGTGGCAATTTGATCCAGCATATGGTCAAAAAAGTGTAAGCCGGTATTAAGTTGGCTGCCGCCTTGGGTATCAAGATCAAGCGCTATTTTGATATCGGTTTCTTTGGTGGTGCGAGTTACGGCGGCTTTACGGCCACGGCTTAATAACTGCGCCACTATTTGTGGCCAGCCCAGTCCGTTGTGCCCGTAGTGTAGCCCTGGCAGCCCCATATTGTCGGCAAGTTGAATGTCGGTTTGACGATCGCCAATCACCCAAGAGTCGGTAAAGTCGATACGGCCGGCTTGTAAATAGTCTTTTACTAAGCCTAAGCGGGGTTTGCGACAGGCACAGTCATCTTCTTGAAAGTGTGGGCATACCAACACATCTTGAAAGTTCACCCCTTGTGAGGTGAGAATTTGCATCATCAAATTGTGTGGGGCATCAAAATCGGCTTGCGGGAAGCTGTTAGTGCCTAAGCCATCTTGGTTGGTCACCATCACCAGCTTATAGCCACTTTCTTGTAGCTTAAGCAGGGCGGGGATCACCCCCGGTAAAAACGCTAACTTGTCGAGGCGGTCTAACTGCTTATCAATGGCAGGCTCTTCTACCATGGTGCCGTCACGATCGATAAATAAAATACGTTCCTTAGTCACTTATTGCTCCTGTTGCAGTACCTCAAGTACCGCGTCCATCTCGGTTTGAGTGCCGATGGTGATCCGAATGCAGTCTGCCAAACCCGGTCTGTTGGCAAAATCACGCAATATAATACCTGCCTTGGCCATACGTGCAAATAAAGCCGCGCCTTGGCTAAAGCGTACTAACAAATAGTTACCATTAGGGGCAAACACCTCTTGCACCTGTGGGTGGGCGCGCAGGTGTTCACCTAGGGTGTGTTTGAGCTGGTTTATCTCAACCACTCGCGCTCGCATCAGCGCCAGCCCTTGTTCATTTAATGCTTGAGCGGCAATTTGTGCCACAGGCTCCGGAATAGGATAGGGCGGGATCACCTTTAGCATTAAGCCTATCACCTCGGGGTTGGCCAAGGTAAAGCCACAGCGCAGGCCGGCCAAGCCAAAGGCTTTAGAGAGCGTGCGAATAATCACCAGCTGCGGGTAGTCCGCCAGTAAACGGGCTTGGCTCAACTCAGGGCAAAACTCAATATAGGCTTCATCCACCACCACTAAGGCGCGATTGTGAGCGGCATCCAGCAAGCGGCATAGGTCCTTGCTGTCTACTAGGTCGCCGGTGGGGTTATTGGGCGAGCACAAAAACACGATTTTGCTGTTATCGAGTGTCTCGATAATACCGTCAACATTTGGTTGACGGTTAGCATCAAGAGGCACATCAATAATACCCACGCCGTTGGTTTCGGCGCTAATGGCGTACATGCCATAGGTGGGTGAGCAGATCACAATATTATCTTGGCCGGGCTCACAAAAGGTACGGATCAGCAGCTCAATGCCTTCGTCTCCCCCACGAGTCACTAACAACTGCTCGGGGCTGACATTAGCATAGGCGGCATAGGCATTAACCACTTGCGGCGGCTGACATTCGGGGTAGCGATTAAGGCGCGCGCAATCAAGCTGATAAGTACCGCACTCGGCGGCTTCGTTGGCATTCAGCCAAATGTGCCCCTGACCGCCAATGCGCCGTGCCGACTGATAGGGCGTAAGCGCTTGTACTTGCTTACGTGCTAACAAGGTGATGCTCATGCTGTTGATTTCTCCAGTTTGGCAAGCCGCAGGCTTACCGCATTTTTATGGGCATCCAGCGTTTCGGTTGCCGCTAATAACTCCACTGCCGGGCCAATGGCCTGTAAACCGGCGGGGGTCAGCTCTTGTACGGTAAAGCGACGTTGGTAATCGGCAATGCCTAGGCTTGAATAAGTGCGAGAGTAACCATAAGTCGGCAAGGTATGATTGGTGCCGCTGGCATAGTCGCCCACCGACTCTGGGGTCCAGGCCCCTAAAAATACTGAACCGGCATTTTTAAGGCTGGGCAATAACGCTCGTGGATCGGCGGTTTGTACAATTAAATGCTCAGGTGCATAAGCATTAGAGATGAGGGTGGCTTGTGCTAAGTCGGTACAAATAAAGGTACGGCTTTCCGCCAAGGCTTGGCGGGCAATATCAGCGCGAGATAATTGCGCTAATTGTGTCTCTAGTGCCAAGTTCACCTTATCGGCCAGTGCCTGACAGGGAGTGACTAAAATAACCTGAGAGTCCGCCCCGTGCTCAGCCTGAGATAATAAATCAGCCGCCACAAAATCGGCATCAGCGTCGGCATCAGCGATGACCAAGACTTCAGAAGGGCCGGCGGGCATATCAATGGCGGCGCCATTAACATTTGAAGACACTTGGCGCTTGGCTTCGGTGACCCAAGTATTACCGGGGCCAAAAATTTTATCGACCTTAGTAATGCTCTCGCTACCATAAGCCATGGCCGCTATTGCTTGGGCACCGCCCAAGGTGTAAATCGCATCCACGCCACACCGGCGCGCCGTATAAACAATGGCGTCGTTAATGGGCGGTGGTGAACACAACACCACACGCTCGCAACCGGCTAATCGAGCTGGAATGGCCAGCATCATCACGGTTGAAACTAAAGGCGCTGTGCCACCGGGCACGTATAAACCGACTTTTTCAAGGGGCTGAAAATGCAGCTCACATTGCACGCCTGGGCTGGTTTCTTGGCTAATAGATGAGGGCAACTGGGCGCGATGAAAGGTGTCTATATTGGTCAGCGCCAACTCTATGGCTGCTTTCAATTCGTCGCTAACGCGATTGGCCGCATCTTCAATTTCTTGTGCAGATAATTGTAAGGTGCTGCGCTCGCACTTATCTAAGGTGCGAGTCAGCTCTATCAGGGTGGCGTCACCGCCGTGGCGAACTTTATCTATAATGTCCGCCACTTGGCCCTCACGACCCGTGTCGGCCAGGGCGGGGCGGCTTAAGGCCGCCGTTTGTTCAGCTTCGCTAAGTTGATTCCAATCGAGAATATTCATGGCTTACTCCATCATTTTCTCGATAGGCAACACCAAGATAGATGATGCGCCTAAGGCTTTTAAGCCTTCCATGGTTTCCCAGAACATATCTTCGCTGCTCACCATGTGAATGGCTACTTGATTGCTTTCACCCGCTAAAGACATAATAGTGGGGCGCTCGGCACCGGGCAATAAGTCGATCACTTCCTCTAGACGCTCTTTAGGGGCGTGCAGCATGATATATTTGCTTTCGCGGGCTTGCTGTAAGCCTTGAATGCGCGGTAGCAAGGTATCGATCACCGCCTGCTTATTGGCGGGCAGTTCATTGGCGCTTTGAATGAGCACGGCTTTAGAGCGGAAAATAACATCGGTTTCGACCAAGCCATTGGCTTCTAAGGTGGCGCCGGTAGACACTAGGTCACAAATGGCCTCAGCCACACCGGCACGAGGGGCCACTTCTACTGAGCCGTTTAGCATTACGCTTTTAAATTTAACGCCTTGGCTGTCCATGTAACGCTTAAGTAACCAAGGGTAAGAGGTGGCAATGCGTTTGCCTTCTAAGCTTTTCACCCCTTGATAATTGAGCTCTTGCGCCACCGCCAGAGACAGGCGACAGCCACCAAAGTCTAAGCGTTTTAACACATTGTATTCAGCGGTTTCACCTTGTGCTTGGCGCTCCATGACGGTTTCTTCTAGTACGTTTTCACCCACTACGCCTAAATCAACTACGCCATCCATGACTAAGCCAGGAATATCGTCATCGCGCACTAATAACAGATCGATAGGCATATTTTCTGCGTGAGCAATCAGGCGTTGCTCGCGTAAGTTGAGTTTTACACCACAGCCTTTCAACATCTTTTGGCACTCTTTACTTAAGCGGCCAGATTTTTGAATTGCGATACGTAAACGAGTTTGATCCAGAGTCATGATGCGATAGTCCTTGTGTGTCACGTTTTAATACAGAGAATATGAAAAATTTATAATGCCAATAATACGAAAAAACCCTCGGAGCAAAGCTTCCGAGGGTAATATCTTTTATCCTGCTGGAAGCCGCCAAGCGAAAAGCCTTCCAGAATATTATTCTGAAAGCCTAGTCAGTATGATGATGGTGCTGGGTGCTTTGCAGGAAGTTCATAAAATAGTGTGGCCTGTCTCTCTAATCGGTCTGCGTCCACATTAACAAGCCCAACCAGCTTTGCCAACCCCAGAACACAATAAAGTTATGACTCAACAGACGATAATGCTGCTAATGCGCGACCCTCTGTGGCCGTTTAATGGTGCTCTGTGTGGTTGATGTTTTGTTTTGTAGTCAATATTAGTACTGTTGGTTTTTTATTTGGTGTTTAATCTTGTTTGTGAGTCATTTAACAACAGCACCGACCTAACCTTAGATGCAGAGTATAAAACACCCTCTGTTTAGCGGTGTTTAAGCTCAGCCAATGATGATAGGTCATTGCTGGCTCGGGTCACTATTTGAAACACTTCGGGGTAGAGCTGGCCAATAAACGCAATATTTTCCACCGCCTGCTCAGCAAAGATGCCTTTGCCTTGTAGCGCATTAACCGCAGACACATTGACTGTCATGCCCAGATCCATCTTTCCCTCTCTGAGACTATGCAGATTTTCTATAGAGGCTTGGGTCGCAACATTAGTAAAATTAACGCTAGGCAACTGCTCATTCCAGCGGGTAGTGAGCTCACCGCCCAGTGGATAATAGGTACCCCCTTGACTGCCAGTGCCAAAAATAAACTCTTGTTTTGCCCCCATGGCCGTTACTTGGGCAACGGGCAGGGTAACTGTTAGGCCTTGCTCTTCATAAAAGCGCTTAGCGCCAGGGTGAATCGGCAAATGTTGACTGCCTTGTAAGGCATTTTTTAGGGTTAAAAAACGCGACTGACTATGAGGCAGGGGGGCGAGGCTTTGATCGTACATAATGCGCGCCAGCTGGTAGGCCATTTCATTATTAATGGTCTCTGTGTTGGCCATTAATACCGCATAGGCGGTCAGCGTGGGAATGTCTTTTGTTAAAAACGCATAACTGTCTTTGGTAATGGAGTAACCTTGATAATCACTGTGTTGTTCAATCTCGCTGATAACGTGATCAGATAAACCGAGCAAGCGAATATCACCGGTCGCCGCTTGTAGGCTTTTAATACCATTGGTGGGCAGGCCTAAAAATGACATTGAAATATCAATGCTGCCATTTTGTAACCCTTTTAAGGCCTCATCAAAGGGTAAAAAATGCGCATTATAGTCGTGCTCATCTAAGCCATAACTGGCTAATATGCGTTGAGAAAGCTGCTGTGTGGTACTTTCATCAGGCCCCAGTGCAATATTAGGATGGCTATTAGGCGTATCGCAGCCGCTAACTCCCAACAGTATTGCTATAAAAACGCTAACCCTGCGTCGCTGTCTGCTCAACATCTCATTCTATCCCTATTTGTTGAAATGCGTCGGCATATTGCCGACTCTTAATTTAAGCCGTAATGGTTTGGTATACGCCATGGCAACACTGAACCTGCTTAAGAGTACAAGGTTCGGTATAATCCCTCTTGCTCTAATAGCTCATAATGGGTACCAGACTGACTGATTTTACCGTCTTCAAATACCAATACCCGATCGGCTTGGCGAACAGAGCTTAAACGGTGTGCCACAATTAACGTGGTTCTATCTTGTAGAAACGTAGATAAGGCGATGTGTAATTTTTTTTCAGTATCAGTATCTAATGCCGAAGTGGCCTCGTCTAAAATAACAATGGCTGGATTTTTAAGCACCATACGGGCAATGGCTAATCGCTGTTTTTGCCCACCAGACAATTTAATGCCTCGTCGACCCACCTGGGTATTCAGTCCTTCGTCCATATTGGCGATAACATCATCTAATTGCGCGACTGTTAAAGCTTGCCATAACGCCGAGTCATCATGGTGATCACCCAAGCTTAAATTAGAGCGCACTGTGTCGTTAAACAATACGGGATCTTGTAATACAGTAGATACATGCTCTCGTATGGTAGGGAAGCCAATGTCGTGACTGCTCACGCCCCCAAAACGGATAATACCGCTGTCGACGGGGTATAAGCCCAGTAATAGCTGAATAAAGGTCGATTTTCCACCACCACTGGCCCCGACTAAAGCCACTTTTTCACCGGCATTAATATGTAAGCTCACATTGTCTAATATTTTACGGTCGCCGTTGTACGAGAAACTGAGGTTTTCTACTGTTATTGGCAAGGTAGTGGCTTGGCTAAAGGGATCGACAGTACCAGTTTGCTCGGGCTCACCACCCAAAGACAACATGCTATTGACTCGCTTAAGTGCGGCACTTGCGGCATAAAATGAATATTGCATATTGAGCAAATCTTGCACGGGTCCCATCATAAACCACAGGTAACTAAACACGGCAAAAATTTGACCCACAGTCAGCTCGGTATATAACACCATGATCATGGCGGTGGCCCGAAATAACTCTACCCCCGATAAAAACAGTAAAAAGCTGGCGCGACCGGCCGCTTCACTTTTCCACGCATAATCAATGGCGCTGTCACGCACACCACGGGCACGATCCGTTACTCGTAATAGATAATGGCGTTCGCGATTAGCCGCCCGTATCTCGTGAATACCGTCTAGGGTTTCTATTAACGCTTGCTGAAATAATTCAAAAGCACTGTTTTCATTACGTTTTAAATACTTAACCTTGGCCCCTAATCGACTAGAAAAATACACGACGACCGGATTAAGTAACAAAATAAACAAGCCCAGTTTCCAGCTCAGTAGTAGCAGAACGATGGCGGTACCTACCACACTCAGTAAACTGATAAGCAAACGACTTAAGGTTTCCCCTAAAAACTTATCTAGGGTTTCTACATCAGTCACAAAGTGAGAGCTCACACTGCCCGCGCCCACAGATTCAAACGAACGCAATGGGGTACGAGAGAGCTGATGCGCCAATAATTGTCTGATTTCATACGTCAGTTGTTTGGCAACGCGAGCAAATTGTCGTCCTTGAATAATATTAAAAAACAATGACAAAACCCGTAGCAATAAAGTGATCACCAATACGGCTAAAATAAAGCCAACACCGGTTTGCCAAGAGGGGGGCAAGAACCAGCTTAAGCCTTCAAGCAAACGGCCAGGGCTGTCGAGCAAAACCTCATCAACGAGCAATGGCATCAATAATGGGACAGGCACTGCAAGCAAAACACCGGATAATGCAAAGATATGGGCGTAAATAAGCACCGGGCGGCGTTTTTTCATCATCTTTATAATATTAGACCACTGTAAAATAGGGGTCTGTTGAATTTTTTTATCCATCAATCACCATCATCGGGTTTTCATTTGGAGAAAGGGCAGGTAAGTTAAGCAAAAAATAATGATATGTTAGAGCTATGACTGAAAAAACTGCATTTTACCAAAGTCTTATCGCCCAAGCGCAGGCGTTATGCGAAGGCGAACCTAATCGTATAGCCAAATTGGCTAATTTATCTGCGCTACTTAATTTGACGCTAACAGACATTAACTGGGTTGGATTTTACTTATGTGAGCCCAATAGTTTAGTGTTGGGGCCGTTTCAGGGCAAACCCGCGTGTGTTCGCATTCCGCTAGGACAAGGGGTGTGTGGCACCGCCGCGGCAACGGGCCAAGTTCAGCGTGTGGCTAATGTACATGAATTTTCGAGTCATATCGCCTGTGATGGTGCCAGTAATGCCGAAATAGTCTTGCCATTGAGTGATGGCCATACTGTGTGGGGAGTACTTGATATAGATAGCCCTCAATTTGGTCGTTTTGATGAAGAAGATGAAGCGGGTTTAACACAATGGGTGGCAGCAGTGCAGCCCTTATTGTAAGGTTTGGGTCGCTTTTGTCTGTATGCTCTTTATAATATGCGTGTATTAATGTGGGCGATGCGCCCTTAGGTCTTAAACCAAGGTATTTCATGGAAAACTCGGAAAAATTGAAAAACAGTAAAGAAGTTATTGCCTACCTGGCTGAACGCTTCCCTCAGTGCTTTATTTCTAGCGGTGAAGCTAAGCCGCTTAAAATCGGTATATTTCAGGATTTAGCGGCCCGCTTGGGTGAAGACCCTAAGGTATCTAAAACTTTATTGCGTACGGCATTACGTCAGTACACCTCTAGCTGGCGCTATCTGCATGGCTTAAAAGCCGGACAAAGCCGAGTAAACCTAGACGGTGAGGCGTGTGGAGAACTCACCCAAGAGCATGTTGATCATGCCAAGGGCGCATTAAAAGAAAGTAAAGAAAAAGTGTTTGGTGCACGCAAAGACAAACCCGCTGCTAAAAAAACCAAGCCTAAAGCGAAGCCACAAGCCAAGGCTCAGCCCAAAACTCAGCCTGATGCTCAACCTGCGGTACAAGAAGAGTACCAACAGGCAGATCCGGCCACGTTAGTGGTGGCACAAAATATACGTGTCTTACTGGGTAAGTCACCGGTCGCTGCTACCATTAAAGAAATTACCCGTGATGATGTGCAGGTTGAGTTAAAAACCGGTATGTCGGTGCGAGTTAAATTCGAGCATCTTATCCTTTAAGGAGTTGGGTTTGAACAGTCACAAAATTCGTTTGTCTTTGGTCGCCGCGGGGTTGCTGGCGGCAGGTGTTGCTTGGGCGGTGCCGCCAACTACTGATGCCTCCGCTATTCCATTATTGGTACCAGAAAGCCAGCATGCGGCTGCGAGCAAGCGGGTTAGCTCTCTGTTTACCCGTTCTCATTACAGAAAGTTTCAATTAGATGATGCTTTTTCAAAGCTAATATTCGAACGCTATATTGACAGCCTAGATTATGGCAAAAACATTTTTACCCAAGCCGATATAACACGCTTTAAGCGTCATCAAAATAGCTTTGATGACGCCTTTAAAACAGGGCAACTCGATGTTGCCTTTGAAATGTATAATGAAAGCCTTCAGTTGCGCTATCAACGCTTGGTGTATGCTTTATCGTTACTTGATACGCCAATGACCTTTGAAGGTGATGACGAATATCAATATGACAGACGCGAAGCCGACTGGCCTGCAGATGAAGCTGAGCTAGATGTGCTGTGGCAAAAAAGAGTGAAATACGATGCTCTTAGTTTAGCGCTCACCGATAAAGATTGGGATGAGATAAGCGAAACGTTAGGCAAACGTTATAACAATGCCATTAAGCGACTTGTACAAAGTGAAAGTGAAGATGCGTTTCAAAGTTTTGCGAATGCGTTTGCTCGTACTATTGAGCCGCACACCAGTTATTTAAGCCCTCGTAATGCCGAGCGTTTTGAAACCGAAATGAACTTGTCTCTTGAAGGCATAGGCGCGGTATTACAGGCAGAAGACGATTACACTGTGATCCGTTCGTTGGTGCCGGGCGGGCCTGCGGGCAAGTCGGGTGAACTGCAACCGGACGACCGTATTATTGGTGTTGGCCAAAGTAGCGACAGTATTGTGGATGTGATTGGCTGGCGCCTTGATGAAGTCGTGGACTTGATCAAGGGCAAAAAAGGCACTCGGGTTTGGTTACAAATCCAACGCGGCAAAGCCGTCACTACCACTCCCACTGTGGTTGAGCTAACCCGCGACACAGTTCGCCTTGAAGATAGAGCCGCGAGCGGCAGTGTTATTCAGGTCGGTGAGCAAAATATTGGGGTCATTGAAATCCCTAGCTTCTATGTCAATTTAAGTGGTGATGTTACTAAAGAAATTAATAAGCTTAAAAAAGAGCAAATTGATGGTTTAGTGATTGATCTACGAGGCAATGGCGGCGGGGCATTAACCGAAGCATCAAACTTAACAGGATTATTTATCGACAGTGGTCCTGTGGTGCAAATACGCGATGGCTTAGGGCGTATTTCGGTGAATGGTGATGATGATGACATGACTGCTTACGATGGCCCGATGACGGTGCTTATCGACCGTTACTCTGCTTCGGCGTCCGAGATATTTGCTGCGGCATTAAAGGATTATGGTCGCGCAGTCATTTTAGGTGAAAATACCTTTGGTAAAGGCACAGTACAACAGCATCGCAGCTTGTCGCGTATTTACGATTTGCATGAGCACCCGATGGGATTTGTGCAATTTACCATTGCTAAATTTTACCGTATTAATGGCGGCAGTACCCAAAATAAGGGGGTTAAACCAGATATTCCTTTTCCAACTGCTGTCGTGGCTGACGAAACCGGTGAAAGTCTAGAAGATAATGCGCTGCCGTGGGATCAAGTAGACAGTTTGAACTTTGATGCGCTGGGCCATTTTACGCCGGTATTAGCTGAATTACGCCAGCGCCATCAAGCCAGAATTGAGCACGATCCTGAGTTTGTTTATGTATTTGAAGATATTAAAGAATACAAGAAGCAAAAAGAAAAACACTCGATATCATTAAATTTGGCTAGCCGTAAAACCGAAATGGAAGAGCTGGATGCCAAATCGCTCGCCCGCTTAAATGATAGGTTACGCCGTGCTGAATTAGACGAAGTCGCATCATTGGATGATATTCCAAAAGACTTTGAGCCCGAAGACAGCTACTTGGAAGAAGCCGCTCGTATTACCGCTGATTTGACCCAGCTGTCTTACTGATAGTGTTAACCAGTTGGCGCCTTGCTAACTGGTTTTTCTGCAAAGCCGGCGCCCACTTTTACGTTTTTCTACGACGTTAGCGAGATCTCCATGACCCAAACAAATCCACAAGTACAATATCGAGAAGACTATCAACCGCCTCATTACTGGATTGATACCCTAGACTTAGACGTACAACTGCACGACAACGCTACCGACATTGTGGCTATTAGTCGCGTACGACGTAATGGTGAGCATGATGAGCCCTTGGTACTAGACGGTGAGCAGCTGACCTTATTGCAAGTTGCAATTAACGGCATTGATATTACTCAATATCAGCAAACCGACAATAGCCTGATCTTGTCACAACTGCCTGAAATATTTGTACTCACCATTAAAACAAGACTAAATCCTGAGGCGAATACTGCGCTAGAAGGTCTTTATAAATCGGGTAGCGCTTTTTGTACTCAGTGTGAAGCGCAAGGGTTTAGGCGTATTACCTATTATTTAGACCGCCCCGATGTGTTGGCGCGCTTTAGTACTCGTATTACTGCTGATGCCACCGCATATCCTTATTTGTTATCTAACGGCAACCGTATCGATCAGGGGCAGCTTGACGACGGTCGTCATTGGGTGCAATGGCAAGACCCTTTCCCTAAACCGGCGTATTTATTTGCTTTAGTCGCAGGGGACTTTGACGTATTACGCGATACCTTCACTACTCTAAGTGGTAAAGAAGTCGCGCTCGAAATTTTTGTTGACCAAGGCAATTTGCACCGTGCGGGGCATGCCATGGAGAGCTTAAAAGCGGCCATGGCATGGGACGAACAGCGTTGCCAGTTAGAATACGATCTTGATATTTACATGATAGTCGCCGTGAATTTTTTCAATATGGGCGCTATGGAAAATAAAGGCCTGAACGTATTTAATGACAAGTTTGTATTGGCCGACCCTCATACCGCGACGGATAATGACTATTTAGATGTAGAGCGGGTTATTGGCCACGAATATTTTCATAACTGGACCGGTAACCGCGTCACCTGTCGAGACTGGTTTCAGTTATCGTTAAAAGAAGGGTTAACGGTATTTCGTGACCAAGAGTTTTCTTCGGATCTAGGCTCACGCACCGTTAATCGTATTCAAAATGTCCGTATTATGCGCGGCGCACAATTTGCTGAAGATGCCGGTCCTATGGCCCATGCCATTCGTCCCGATGCGGTTATCGAGATGAATAACTTTTACACAGTGACCTTGTATGAAAAAGGGTCTGAAGTGATCCGCATGCTGCATACCTTATTAGGAGAGCAGGCTTTTCAAAGTGGTTTAGCATTGTATTTACAGCGCTTTGATGGCCAAGCGGCCACCTGTGATGATTTTGTTAGCGTAATGAGTGAGGCCAGTGGCCGTGACTTAAGCCGTTTTATCCGCTGGTATAGTCAAGCAGGTACACCAATACTGACCGTAACTGATAAATACGATGCCGTGCAACAACGCTATACATTAACGGTGCGCCAGCATACGCCACCTACACCAGGACAAGCACAAAAGTTACCTTTGCATATTCCGCTTAGCGTTGCATTGTATAGCGCTCAAGGTGAGCCACTTACTTTAATCATGAAGGGGGCTGAAGTAGGCCCAGTGCTGGATGTATTGGACGATGAACAGCATTTTGTGTTTGAACAGGTACCCTCAGAGCCGACACCGGCATTACTACAAAATTTTTCGGCACCTGTTAAATTAGATTATTGCTACACCGATGAGCAATTGACCTTGTTAGCCAAACACAGCATTGATGAGTTTGTGCGTTGGGACGCAGTGCAAATGCTAATTAATAATGCGGCGCGCGATAATGTTGCCCAGTTACAGCGTCATCAGCACACCGTTGTGCCGCGCCCACTCTTAGATGTGTTTCGCGCAACGTTAGAAGACCCTCTGCTTGATAAAGCTTTGCAAGCGCAAATGCTAACATTGCCTGATATAGGGAGTCTGCTAGAGCTGTTTGAACAGGTGGATATTGATCTGTTAGGTCAAGTGCACGAGCAACTGCACAAAGAATTAGCCGCCGCTTTACAGCCATTATGGTTACACGCTTATCAACAAAACCTAACCTCTGAGTATCAGGTTGAACACCAAGATATTGCCAAACGCGCGATGAAAAACGTCGCCTTAGGTTATTTAGCACAAGCTGGTGAAGCCGCCTTAATACAGCAACAATATCAGTCTGCAGATAACATGACTGATACGCTAGCGGCAATGAAAGCGGGCGTGCGGGCAGAGTTAGCACAGGTGAGTGCTTTGCTTGCTGATTTTGAACAAAAGTGGCAGCAAGATGGCCTAGTGCTAGATAACTGGTTTCGTTTGCAAGCAACAGCTCCGGGAGACGATGCGGTGGCGCGAGTGGAACAGCTGATGGCACATCCGACGTTTAGCATCAATAACCCTAATCGTGTACGGGCTGTGGTGGGGGCTTTTATTATGGGCAACCCGCTGCAATTTCATCGCATAGACGGCCGAGGTTATGACTTACTCACGTCAGTGTTAACTCAGCTAAACAGCAGTAATCCTCAGGTTGCGGCACGCATGATCACCCCGCTGATCCAGTTTGCTCGCTTAGATGATACGCGCCAGTTACTGATTAAAGATCGCTTGCAACAGTTAATGGCTTTGCCTGATCTGTCTCGGGACTTATTTGAGAAGATCAGTAAGGCGCTAGCCTGATGAAAAAGCTGCGTTTTCGTGTTGCTATTTCGCGAGCGCAGCTGCTGCAATATTATCAAGGGCGCACAGGGCTATTATTAGTGACGACTGAGCAGGGAGTGCGCCTTAAAGTCGCCTTGCATCACTTTCGCACTTTTGTAAGCCATAATGGGCTGCATGGTCATTTTGAAATAGAGCTAAGCCCAGATAATAAATTACAGCGTATTACGCTACTGTCTTAACGACACCCAAAATAACGTTAAGCGAACGCTTTATGTTTACAACAATGCCTGTATCACGGTTGTGATACAGGCATTTTTATACGCATGCTTAGCCATTAAAAATAAGCGGTGATTTATGAACCAGATGATAAATATACTCTATTTTTTCACGGCTTTGCTCGCATAAAAAATAAGGCCAGCTTACACTGGTTAAAAATCGTTAAGGCGAGCTATTTTATTTATTCGCCATTGCCTGTATCAGAGGACGATAACATCATGATATTAAAAGACACACCAAGAGCCGTGCTGCTGGAAAATGTGTATCAGTTAGTGGCAAAAAAATATCCTGAACCAACAGCCAATTTAGTGAATGCTTTTGTAGGTAAGCTCTATAGCACCATTACGCATGATGACCTGCACCACCGCAACGAGAGTGATATGTATGGTGCAACCATCAATTTATGGAATGCTTTTAAAGCCCGTAATAACGAGGCCCCCCACGTACGGGTATATAACCCAGAGCTTGCGCGTGATGGCTGGCAATCGCCTCATACCATAGTTGAAATTATTACCCAAGATGCGCCTTTTCTGGTCGACTCTGTGCGGATGGTGCTAACGCGAATGGGGATTACCGCTCACTTTATGCTGCATCAACCTATGCACTTAGTTCGTGATAAGCATGGCGAGATAGAGCAAGTGTTAACCGGCTTTGAGTCGGTAGAAGAGCAAAGTATAGAAACCACGTTTTTGATTGAAATCGACAGCTTAACGGATGCCGATACCTGCCAGGCACTGAGTAAAGAGTTACGCTCCGTTGTAAATGAAGTATTGTTGGTTGTTGCAGACTGGCAGCCTATGTCACAGCAACTACACCGCATTATTGACGAGTTACCACAGCAAACACCTCAGGCTCACCCCGATAATGTAGAAGAAACATTAGACTTTTTAAATTGGGTAGCAGAAGACAGGTTCACCTTGTTGGGCTATCGCCGCTATCATTTGTCTGAAGTCAATAACGATCATCAATTGTTGCCTGACGTTGATACCAGCTTAGGTCTAATGCGTAATGCGCCACCCAGCGAGGCATTGAAACTCAGTAGCTTAGCGCCCATTGCACGAGAGGCCGCACTGAATAGCAATGTACTCATACTGACTAAAACTAACCACCAATCGCGGGTACATCGGCCTTACTATATCGACTACATTGGAATTAAGCGCTTTAATGAACAGGGTAAGGTGATCGGTGAAGATCGTTTTATCGGCTTATATGCGTCTAATATCTATAATACCAGTGCCTTAGAAATCCCACTGATTGGCGCTAAATTAACCCGTATTCTCGAAGGTGCTCATTTAGAGCCCGGTGCCCACTCATTTAAAGCGTTATCTCATATTTTAGAAACCTACCCCAGAGATGAATTAATTCAAGCCAGTGAGCAAGAGCTTACTGATATTGGTATGGGCGTGTTGGGCATGCAAGAGCGGGATCAAACGCGGTTATTTGTTCGAAAAGATGTGTTTGGTCGCTTTTTTTCTTGCATGGTGTATGTCACTAAAGAGCGCTATAGCACCGAACTTCGAGAGAAAACCCAGCAAATTTTACAACACTATTTTGGCTCAGAAGAAGAAGTTGAATTTAGCACTTATTTTTCTGAGGGCGCTTTAGCGCGCACCCATTATTTAATTCGGGTAGCCAACAACGCAATGGATATTGATGTGAACGAAATTCAAGCAAATCTAAGTGAAGCGGCTCGCAGCTGGAAAGACAAGCTAACACAATCGCTAACAGCGGGTGTTGGTGAAGCCGAAGGGAAACGATTATCGGCTAAGTATGCCACGGCTTTTCCCCCTGCTTATTCAGCAAAAGTGCTACCAGGGGCCGCGGTAGCCGATATCGAAAAGCTAGAGTCATTAAGTGACGATAATCCGCTAGGTATGTTGTTTTATCGTGCCCAAGAAGAGCCGGCTGATTCTAATCGAGTGCGCTTAAAACTCTATCATAGAGCCGAGCCGATTCATTTATCTGATGTGCTCCCTATGCTTGAAAACTTAGGGTTGCGCATTATTGGCGAAACGCCGCATAAAATTGAATGTGCCAATGAAACCTTATGGTTACTTGACTTTTCAATGTACTACACAGGTTTACCATTAAATTTAGATAACTGTCAGCAGCGCTTTCAGCAAGCCTTTGCTCAGGTGTGGGACAATCAGCTTGAAAATGATGGCTTTAACCGTTTGGTGCTGGCGACCGAAATGACGGGCCGAGATATAAGTGTATTACGTGGTTACGCTAAATATATGCGTCAAACTGGGGTGACTTTTGGTCAGCGTTATATTGAAGAAACGTTGTCACGTTATCCTCACCTTGCCGCGTTATTATTCTCGCTATTTGAACAGCGTTTTTCGTTGTCTATCACGCAAGACGCCGAACAGCAGCAGGCACTACACCAGCAGTTGGTGAGTGGGCTAGACAAGGTTGCCAACCTTGATGATGACCGTATTATTCGTCGTTACTTAGAAATGATTGAAGCGACCACTCGTACCAACTTTTATCAGATGGCAAGTGATGGTAAGGCAAAAGAGTACATCTCTTTTAAACTGGCCCCTGAAACCATCAGTGATATGCCGCTGCCGTTACCTCAGTATGAAATATTTGTTTACTCCCCCCGAGTTGAAGGGGTGCACTTGCGTTGGGGTAAAGTAGCCCGTGGTGGTTTACGCTGGTCTGATCGCCGTGAAGATTTTCGCACCGAAGTGCTGGGCTTGGTGAAAGCACAGCAAGTGAAAAATACCGTGATTGTGCCTGTAGGGGCCAAAGGCGGTTTTGTATGTAAGCAGTTACCTGAAGGGGATCGTGAGGCTTTCTTAGCGGAAGGAAAAAGCTGCTATCGCTTGTTTATTCGTGCCTTATTAGATGTCACCGATAATATTATTGATGGCGAAGTGATCCCGGCAAAAGACGTAGTACGCCACGATGAAGACGACTACTATTTAGTGGTGGCCGCCGACAAAGGCACCGCTACTTTCTCTGATATTGCCAACGAAATTAGTGCCGAGTTTGGGCACTGGTTAGGGGATGCCTTTGCCTCTGGTGGCTCTGTGGGCTATGACCATAAAAAAATGGGCATTACTGCCCGCGGTGGCTGGGAGTCGGTAAAGCGCCACTTCCGTGAAATGGACATAGATTGTCAAACCACAGACTTTACCGCCGTCGGCATTGGCGACATGGGCGGCGATGTGTTTGGTAACGGCATGTTGCGCTCTAAGCATACCTGCTTGGTGGGTGCTTTTAACCACTTGCATATTTTTATTGACCCCACACCCGATGCGGCCAGCACCTTTAAAGAACGTGAGCGTTTATTTAATACCCCGGGTTTAAGTTGGGCTGATTTTGATGCCAGTCTTATTTCTGAAGGCGGGGGTGTCTTTGAGCGCTCGGCCAAATCCATTACGCTAAGCCCACAAATGAAAACCTTACTCGATACCACAGCCGACAGCTTAGCGCCAACAGAGGTCATTCGACATTTATTAATGGCCGAGGTAGATCTGATTTGGAACGGTGGCATAGGCACCTATGTGAAGTCAGCCGATGAAACCGACACCGATGTGGGCGATCGTGCCAATGATGCGGTGCGGGTTAATGGCGCTCAGCTGCGCGCGCGCATCGTCGGTGAGGGCGGTAACTTAGGTTGCACTCAGTTAGGCCGTATTGAGTATGCTCGCCAAGGGGGGCGTATTAACGCCGACTTTATAGATAACGTGGGCGGCGTGGATTGCTCAGACAACGAAGTGAATATCAAAATCTTATTAAACAGCTTGGTGGATAAGGGCGACTTAACCATGAAGCACCGTAATCAATTGTTGTTTGATATGACAGAGGCAGTGACCGAGATAGTACTAACAGATGCCTATCGTCAATCGCAAACGATCTCCATTACTCGACATCGCGGCGCAGGGCCATTAAAAGAGCACCAGCACTTTATTCAATGGCTAGAGCGAGAAGGTAAATTAAACCGGCAATTAGAGTTTTTACCCAGCGATGAAGAAATAGCCGAGCGTATGGCGGCGGGGCAAGGCTTAACACGCCCTGAACTCGCGATTTTAATGGCCTATGGCAAAATGGTGTTAAAAGAGATGCTCAATATCAGTGAGCTGACCGATAACGACTATATTGCCCGCTTATTACCCATGAGCATGCCGAAAAAATTAGTGGATGAGTGTGGCGATGCGCTCACTCATCACCCCTTGCGCAGTGAAATTATTGCCACCCGTTTGGCCAATATGATGGTTAACGATATGGGCTTTAATTTTGCTAAGCGCTTGCAAGATGAAACCGGTGCCACTATTGCTGATGTTGCCATCAGCTTTTTGATTGCTCGTGATGTGTTTGGCATGGACACTTTATTCCGTGATATAGAAGCCTTAGATAATAAGGTATCGGCTAAAGTGCAGTTAGATATGTTTTATCAGGTGCGCCGTTTGGTGCGTCGTGCAACACGTTGGTTCTTGCGCTCTCGTCAGCGCAATATGAGCATTGAGCAACATATTGAACAGTTTAAACCTGTATACAATACGGTTTCTGAGCACTTATATACGTCATTGGTTGCCTCTGAGGCGAATCAGATCAAGCAAGAGGCTGCGGCGTTAGAAGCCGAGCAGGTGCCAACCTCTGTCGCAGAGCGCGTGGCTAAAATGAGCAGTGCTTTCTCGGCGTTAGATATAGCACAAGTTGCCAAAGAACAAGATCGCGATATTCCTGTGGTGGCTGAGTTATATTTCCATTTAGGCCATGAGCTTGAGCTGCATTGGTTTTTAGAGCAAATAACCCAGCAAAAAGTAAATAACCACTGGCAAGCACTGGCCCGTGCGGCATTTAGAGAAGACTTAGACTTTCAACAACGTAGTCTGAGTGCTGTGGTGCTGAAACACTGTAAAGAAAAGCAAGAATGCGCTAATATGCTCAGCCTATGGCTGGATGAGCACGAACAGTTGCTAAATCGTTGGCGCCATTTGTTGGCCGAATTTAAAGCCTCGAGCAACCATGAGTTTGCTCAGTTTTCGGTTGCACTGCGTGAGCTGAATCTGCTCCATCTTAATTGTATGAACGCCGCTTAATATAAAAGTGGTTCATGTAAAGCCCCAGCCAACACTGGGGCTTTTTTATAAGGACAAATGACGTGTATTCTTTGGCTAAATCTCTCTTTTTTCAATGCGATGCAGAACGTGCTCACGAATTTACCATTAAAGGGCTGGCCAAAACGCAACATACACCACTTGCCGCTTTGTACCGACGGCCCAAAGTAATGAATCCCGTTGAATTAATGGGGTTGACGTTTGATAATCCCGTAGGCTTAGCCGCAGGGCTTGATAAAAACGGGGATTGCATTGATGCCTTTGCCGCTATGGGCTTTGGTTTTATTGAAATTGGCACAGTAACGCCGCGTGCACAAGATGGTAACGACAAGCCTCGCTTATTTCGTATCAAAGAAGCCGACGCCATTTTAAATCGTATGGGGTTTAATAATAATGGCATCGATTATTTAATTGAAAATGTTAAACAGTCTCGCTATCAGGGCGTGCTGGGCATTAATATAGGTAAAAATAAAGACACCCCCATAGAGCATGGCAAAGATGACTACCTGATCTGCATGGAAAAAGCCTACCAACATGCGGGGTACATTACGGTGAATATCTCGTCGCCTAACACCCCTGGCTTGCGTAGCTTACAATACGGTGAAGCATTAGATGACTTGTTGGCGTCACTTAAAGAAAAACAGGCTCAATTAGCGCTACAACATCGTAAAAATGTACCGCTATTAGTGAAAATAGCGCCGGATTTATCCATGGCTGAAATTGAGCAGGTGGCAGATAGCTTGGTGCGTTATAACATTGATGGTGTTATTGCGACTAATACCACCCTAGATAGAGACTTAGTCTTTGACTTGCCTCATGCTCATGAGATGGGCGGACTGAGTGGTCGACCGGTGCAACATAAAAGCACAGTGGTTATTAAAGAGCTATCCCGTTATTTAGATAATCGCTTACCCATTATTGGGGTAGGGGGCATAGACTCACTAACGGCGGGGCGTGAGAAAATGGCTGCTGGTGCAAGTTTAGTACAGGTGTATTCTGGCTTTATTTATCATGGCCCGGCTCTTATCCAGCAATTAGCGCGCCATCTTTAATATAAAAATGTACTAATTATTAATAATGCGCTATAAATTAGCGTATTAAATAACAATCTATTATTCGTGTCTATGAGAGACATAAGGTGTGATTAGGATGTTGCTTCAACCAAATGATCAGTGGCGCTGGTTTGTGGGTGAAGAGGGTCACCTCATGTTGGAGTTAGGGGGTGATATGCTCTTTTGCACGCCCTATCTTAAAAAAAATTTGGTGCGTGCAGAGCAGCTTGATCAGTGTTTTTCGGTAGAGGACACTGGGCTTTACTATAATTTCATTGATAAGTTGTCTTCATTTGGCTCTTCAGCCCAACGAGTACAGGCGGCATTAAACGCGGTCGCGGTTGCCCGTTTTTATAAACCGCTAATGCCACAAAGTTGGTTTTTTGAACCGCAAGCGGATTACCATCAGCCTGAGCTAGGTGAGTTAATCGCATTAGATATTACCACTGAATTGCTTACGCTGATGGTAGTAGAAACCTCACCATCAGCGTCTGTTTGTATCTCTCTTGCAGGTGAAAAGTTACTCTCGAATAGTAAGCAGCTCATTACCTTTGGCGCTATTAAAGTGATGAACGATAGGATCATCAGCTTAGATACTCATGTTAATGAGCAGCATATTCGTCAAGTAGGTTAAAGAAATTGGTCTGCTTTAAATTGAGCTGAATACTCTTTGAGCTTACTATCAACAGTAGGCTCTAAGCTGATGGCTGTTCTACTCCGAGCGTACGGTCGAATTTATTCGACCGCTTTTCAGTAAGTTTCCAGATGGGTCTTAGATTACTACCAAGATGAGCAGGTGCTGCTGATTTGCAGACAGCAGAAGGATCTTAAATAAATAAGTGATAAATATTAGTGCATTAATGGGTGTTTTAGATATATGTAGGGTAGGGCTGAGGTAATAAATAATGGGGTAATCAATAGGGTATGTTAATAATAGCTTGGCTATTAATTGGTTGCGGGAGCTGGATTTGAACCAACGACCTTCGGGTTATGAGCCCGACGAGCTACCAAACTGCTCCATCCCGCGTCCATGACATAACTGGTACTGCTTAAAAGGTATTACTTTCGTTTAAATTGGTTGCGGGAGCCGGATTTGAACCGACGACCTTCGGGTTATGAGCCCGACG
>NZ_JBQDEX010000019.1:0-27361 GCF_052084945.1 Oceanisphaera sp. | reverse complement strand
GTTCAATAAGACCTAATTCTTCTTGATACGCGCGATGAGCACCAGCAATTTTAGCAAACAAAGTCAGCTCAACATGCATTAATACCAGCGTAATAAAAGCCAGCATACTACCAAGTAACGGCGCGATAAGAATCCACACCTGCAATACTTGAGTGATCTCGGGTTTAAGATAAGGCACCGCACCCAACAAGACCACGGCAATGGTAATTTGAAACAGTTTTTGCCAGATATGATCATGGCGGTATTTATATTCGTCCCACAACAACACATGAGGGTCATAGGGATTACTCATTGCAAGACTCCTTTGACACAGTGAGACAACACACAGTCCGGTTGATCATTAGCTGAGTGCCGTATCACTATGACTCTTCAAAGTAGGTGCCCCAACCATCGTATTCCACATTGTATTTTTCAGCTATTTTTAGCAGTTGTTCAACCTGCTCCATAATGACGGTTTCGTTTAATGCCCCTTCTTTAATAGCGTCAAAACATAAAATCGTTTGGCCATCTTCTAATTCAAGCTCTTCAGCATCACTGACTTCAAACCCAACTTTAAAGCAGTCAATGGCCGCTTTTTCGAGGCGATCAAAGTCCGCGCCAGAAAAATGATGCTCTATGGTGTACTCCACATTGGGGTTACTGCCGTCATCAAGTAGTGAACTGATAATATCACGGGTTTCTTGTTTCCATTCTTGTAATGCAGTCATATTGGCTCCTAGTGAATACTGTGAGGGGGAAGATACAAGGGGTGAGAGAGACACCGCACCTAAACGATGGGGTGATGGGGTATTCATCACGCCTTATTATTTACTTAACGGTCGTCGGGCTTCTTGGTCTAGCTCGGCAATACGCGTTTCTAGGACAGCGCGACTGCGTTTCAATAAGTCGCGTATCTGCTTTGGCTCATAGCCTTCAACCGAAATGGGCGGCATTATTTCTACAATGAGCTCGCCATTGTCCCAGCGATTAAGATCAACCTGGCCAAAATAGCTAGAGCAGGCAATGGGCACTAAAGGCACATTCGCTTGCAAGGCGATATGAAAAGCACCGGTTTTAAAAGGCAATAAACCTTTACCCTGACTGCGAGTTCCTTCTGGAAACATCCAAATAGACATATTACGCTGGCGTATTTTATCGACAACTTTACCTATGGTGCTGGCGGCCTTAGCTTTATTTTCACGATTAATAAGTAAGTTACCACTCAACCAAAATAGCTGACCAAATAACGGGATCCAAAATAAACTACTTTTACCAATGGCCACTGTACGCGGCATCACAGCCCCCGTGAGCGCAATAATATCCCAGTTACTTTGATGATTGGCGATATATACAGCCGACTGCAAGCCATTAGCGTGCTCGTAGCCTCTAAACGTGACTTTAAGGCCGATAATGATGCAGGCTTTATTAAACAGCCGGCCCAAAAAGCACACATTATTAGGGTGACGAGGGCGCAACACGCACACTAGGCTACCTAAGATGAACACCAGCACCATAGCCAGTATCAATAATAAAATCCGCAACAGTTTTAACATGTACAACCCCATATTTTGAGAGTCGGCAGTATACTGAGCAGCCATAAAATGAACAAGACCCAGTCGCTGAACAAAAACGACTGGGTCTGCTATTATCTGCCGCGAATACTAACGTATTACAAATTAGTAGACCGACTTAACCTTATTAAGCTACGTACATTAGCTGCGACGTGCAGTACCTGGCTCTAATCTAAAGCCTTGCACTAACTGCTGCAGGCCCGACGCCAGCTCGGTGAGCTCACGACTTGCGCTGGCTGTTTGGTCGGCACCCGCAGCCGTCTCATCGCCCATTTCATGAATAGTCGTTAAGTTGCGACTGATATCTTCGGTCACCGTGGCTTGCTCTTCCACCGCGGTGGCGATTTGCGTATTCATATCGTGGATGGTTTGTACCGCCCCACTGATCAGCTCTAGCGCTTGTTCCGCCTCTTGAGCCTCGCCTACTGTTAGCTCAGCTTGTTGGCGGCCGCCATTCATGGCTTGCATGGCTTGCTTGGCGTCTTCTTGCAACTTGGCAATAGTAGTGACAATTTCTTGGGACGAGTTTTGGGTTTGTTCAGCGAGATTACGCACTTCAGAAGCCACCACCGCAAAACCACGACCTTGTTCACCGGCGCGTGCCGCTTCTATGGCCGCGTTTAGGGCTAATAGATTAGTACGATCGGCGATTTCTTGAATAACTTCAACGACAGAGCTAATTTGCGTACTGCTATCAGCCAGCGACTGTACTACCCGACCCGTTGCCGCTACATCATCGGCAAGACGACTAATAGAGGATACCGTTTGCTGCACTACCACTTTGCCCTGTTCAGCCGCTTCATTTGCAGAGCTGGCTGACGCAGCAGCTAAACTGGTGTTGCCAGATACTTCTTGTACCGTAGCGGACATTTGATTAACCGCTGCAGCCACCTGATCAGTATCTTGTTGTTGGCGGCTAAGGTTAGCACTAGTTTGCAAGGACACCGCCGAGGTTTCTTCCGCCGCGGCCGACAAACTATTGCTCGACTCATGGATATGACTAATAAGCTCCCGCAAATTGTTGGTCATATTTTGTAATTTACCGTACACACCGGTGTGATTACCGTCAAACTGTATACTTAAATCACCATTAGCAATGGAGTTAGCAACTCGTTCCATTTCACTGGGTTCAGCACCAAGCGGGAGCAATACCGTTTGCTTTAATACCCAGCCAAGCAACAAACTAAAACCGACTAATACCACCACGATAGACACCATAACGGCGACTAAGGTTTGATTGTGTTGCTCTTCTGCGGCGAGCGTGCCATATAAACGGTCGAGTAATAAAGTGATGAATTCATCAACGGTATTGACCGCAATTAAACGCGATTGATCATACTCCTCACTTAACACACGCTTTTGTGCTGCTTGCTTGTTGCCAGCTTGCATTAAGCTAATCGCTTCGTTTTCTAATTTTTCTAGCACAAGCACAGCCTGCTGGCCTCGGTCTAGTGTTTTACGCTCAGCAGGAGTCATGTCCATTTGGTCTAACATGTCTTTATCTGAAATAGTGCGGGTATCTACTCGTGGGGAGTGCCCTTCGGTTACCGATTTGGCTTTTTGATATACGGCTAACTGCTCGGGATTGCCGGTGACAACATAGTCACGAATCGAGGTAGACTTTTCAGCGGAATAGAGTCGCACCATGCCGGCATTATTGAAGTAATCAAACAGGTCATTGTGTGCTTTGTCGACAGCTTGTTGCGATTGCAGCAACAAGTATAGGGTCCCCCCCAGCATCAGAGCGAGTGCTAACACCACCCAAAAAATTAGGCGGATCACGGCTTTTAATGTTAAATTTTTGAGCATTCTTAACTTCTAAATAAATTCATATCGTGACGTTATTATACTCTTTACTAACTTAATCTTAAGAAAGAACGCGCACAATAAATCATTAAATTGTATACAAGATGTAAGTTATGCTAAACAATCTCCACCTGAAAGTAACATCAACCACAATGTTAATTTCACAAAACATTTATTTAACCATAAACTCTCAACTAACCACATTTATTGCTACAAAACCACAACCCCGATACCGCTGCTAAATTAATTTGAGCACTACGAAAAAAAGCCCTCAGCTGCACTTGGCTACTGAGGGCTTATTAATATGACTAAACTATCGGTTTTTCGCGTAATTAACGCAGGCGAAATCCTTGTACTAACTGCTGTAAGCTCGCGGCAAGCTCAGTAAGCTCACGGCTGGCGCTTGAGGTTTGCTCTGCACCAGCTGACGTTTCATCGCTAATTTCACTAATAACGGTTAAATTACGACTGATATCTTCGGTTACCGTCGCCTGCTCTTCTACGGCAGTCGCAATTTGTGTATTCATATCATTAATCGTTTGCACCGCCGTACTAATCAGCTCTAGTGCTTGTTCCGCTTCTTGCGCTTGGCCCACCGTGAGTTCGGCTTGCTGGCGACCATTACTCATGGCGTCCATTGCTTGCTCGGCATCACTTTGCAATTTAGCCACAGTAGTAATGATCTCTTGCGATGAGGCTTGGGTTTGGCCTGCCAATTGTCGGACCTCATCGGCCACTACCGCAAATCCTCGACCTTGCTCACCGGCACGGGCCGCTTCAATGGCCGCGTTTAGCGCCAATAAGTTAGTGCGATCGGCAATATCTTGAATCACCTGTACCACAGTACTAATTTGCGTACTGCTATCCGCGAGTGATTGCACGACCAAGCCCGTAGATACGACATCATCAGCCAGTTTGCCAATAGAGGCCACGGTTTGCTGTACCACAGCGCGGCCTTGATCGGCTGACTCATTAGCAGACTGAGCAGAAGAGGCAGCTAAACTGGTATTATGTGACACCTCTTGCACGGTGGCTGACATTTGGTTAACCGCTGCCGCGACTTGATCGGTATCAAGCTGCTGGCGGCTTAAGTTAGCACTAGTTTGTAAAGACACCGCCGAGGTTTCTTCCGCAGCCGCCGATAAACTGCTGCTAGAAAGATGAATATGTCCAATAACCTCACGTAGTCTTTCAGTCATGTGCTGCAGTTTAGCGTACACCCCAGTAGCATTAGGGTTAAAGGTTAGACTCAAATCTCCCTCTGCAATAGCCGCCGCCACTCGCTCCATTTCGCTAGGCTCTGCGCCTAGTGGCTGTAAGACCAGACGATTTAATGTCCAGCCCAGTAGTAAACTTAATAATACAAACAGTATCACTAAGCCCGTCATTAAAAATACCAGCTGCTGATTAAGCTGATACTCCGCCTTTAGTTGATTTTCTAGGCGAGTAATTAACTTAGAAATGGCGCTATTCACCGAGCTTGCCATTGTCATACGACCTTGATGGTACTCTTCCCCCAACACCAAACGTTGTGCCTGTTCAGCACGCCCCGCTTTAATTAAGGCAATGGCTTTTTCCTCGATAGCAGCCATAGTTACGGTCGCTCCAACCCCTACTTCTAGCAGCTCACGCTCTACCGCGTTCAATGGTAATTGCGCAAGCAAATCATCATTCGATATCACTCGACCGTCGGCACGTGGCGCACGGCCTAAAGTAATATCAAGTACGGATTCATAGCTCTTTAAGTAGCTAGGGTCGCCGGTCACAGCATAGTTACGGATGTCATTTGACAGCTCTAGCGAATACATACGGATCATATTGCTAGAATTAAAAGACTGATAGCGTACCTCTTGAGTTTGACTCACCGACTGCTGAGACTGTAATAAGAAGTAAAGAGTTGCGCCAAACACTAAGGCAACAGCTAATACCACCAAGAACACCAGACGAATTAACACCTTCAAGGTTAAACTTTTAAGCATAGGGCACTCCAATTGCCAAACGACATCCACTTTCCGTACATTATATGCACAAAACACGCACAATGCGCACTCATTTTGTATACAGTTCTACTAGCCAGCTAAACAGTCATTATTTCAGTTCACTTATGAAGTAATAAACCGCCTTACCGGCGGTTTATATTGTGCTAATTTAGCATAAATTTACAAGTAGCAAGCTTAACTTAACTTACCATGGCATTGTTTATACTTTTTACCTGAGCCACAGGGACAAGCATCATTACGACCTATTTTTTGCCCTTCGCGCACAAACGGGGTGCTGTCAGGCGAGGCCGCCGGCGTTTCGTCTTCTAATAGGTTTTCAGCAGAGGCGTGGTTGTAGCTTTGTGCTTGATTTTCTGCTGCGGCACGGCGTTTTTCTTCTGCAGCTTCAACGTCCTCTTGGCTCTGCACTTGAACACGACTAATAATGCTCACGACTTCACGCTTTAAGTTTTCTAGCAACTGAGTAAACAGCTCATAAGACTCACGCTTATATTCTTGCTTAGGGTTCTTCTGTGCATAGCCGCGCAAGTGAATGCCTTGGCGTAAGTGATCCATGGCCGCCAAATGCTCTTTCCACAAGGTATCAAGCGTTTGTAACATAACAGAGCTTTCAAATTGACGTATTGCTTCTGCGCCAACTACAGCTTCTTTATCAGCATAATCTTTGGCTGCTACCGCTAATATCTGCTCTCGCAGCTGTTCATCATGCAGCTTATCATTTTCTTTTAACCAAGCACTCACTGGTACTTCTAAACCAAAGTCAGCTTGCAAACGGTGTTCAAGGCCCGGAACATCCCACATTTCCTCGAGAGATTGTGGGGGAATATACTCATCAACGATTCCGTTCATCACATCTTCACGGATCACGGTAATGGTTTCGCTAATGTCTTTGGCATCTAATAATTCATTGCGTTGCTCATAAATGACTTTACGCTGATCATTAGCCACATCATCAAACTCAAGCAAGTTTTTACGAATATCAAAGTTACGGGTTTCAACCTTACGCTGAGCATTTTCAATGGCGCGACTCACCCACGGATGCTCAATGGCTTCACCTTCTTCCATGCCCAATTTTTTCATCATATTGGTCACTCGATCAGAGGCAAAAATGCGCATTAATGCATCTTCCATCGATAGATAGAAACGACTTGAACCCGCATCACCTTGACGCCCTGCACGGCCACGTAGCTGATTATCGATACGACGAGACTCATGACGCTCGGTACCAATAATATGTAAACCACCGGCAGCAATCACCGCATCGTGACGCACTTTCCAATCAGCTTTAATTGCTGCAATTTGCTCGGCACTTGGCGCCTCTAACTTTTCAATTTCAGCGGCCCAGTTACCGCCCAATACAATATCTGTACCTCGGCCTGCCATATTGGTCGCGATGGTCACCACACCTGACTCGCCGGCTTCAGCAATAATTTGCGCTTCACTTTCGTGAAATTTAGCGTTAAGTACACGATGCGGTATTTTTTCTTTATCTAAGATACCCGATAGCAGCTCAGAGTTTTCAATAGACACAGTCCCCACTAATACTGGCTGACCTCGCTCTACACAATCTTTAATATCGACCACAATGGCCTGATATTTTTCTGGAGCAGTCAGGTACACCAAATCCCCCATATCTTTACGAACCATGGGTTTATTGGTTGGAATAACCACTGTGTCTAGGCCATAAATACTTTGAAATTCGAATGCTTCCGTATCGGCGGTCCCGGTCATACCGGCAAGCTTTTCGTATAATCGAAAGAAGTTTTGAAAGGTAATAGACGCCAGTGTTTGGTTTTCATTCTGAATGGTGACACCTTCTCGCGCTTCTACCGCTTGATGCAAACCTTCAGACCAGCGACGCCCAGGCATAGTACGCCCGGTGTGCTCATCTACAATGATCACTTCATCATCTTGCACTATGTAGTCAACGTTGCGTTCAAATAAAGTATGAGCACGTAGACCTGCATTCACATGCGCTAGTAAAGCAATATTGCCGGCTGAAAATAAAGAGTCATCCTCTTCAATAAGGCCCATGCGCTTGAGCTCTTCTTCAACAAAAATTTGCCCATTTTCGGTAAGCAACGCCTGTTTGTTCTTTTCATCTACCGTATAGTGGCCATCGCCAATATGCTCTTCGGTATCTTCTTCGTCTTGCTTAACCAATTTAGGGATCAGGGTGTTAATACGAATATAAAGCTCAGAGCTGTCTTCAGCAGGGCCGGATATAATCAGCGGCGTACGAGCCTCATCAATTAATACCGAGTCAACTTCATCCACAAGTGCATAGTTCAGCGGGCGCTGCACGCGTTGCTCAGGGGAAAACGCCATATTGTCACGCAGGTAGTCAAAACCAAATTCATTATTGGTACCATAGGTAATATCAGCGGCGTAAGCGGCGTGTTTTTCAGCAGAATCCATGCCAGACAAGTTACAATCGACACTCACCCCTAAAAATTCAAACAAGGCACGGTTGGTTTCCGCATCGCGACGCGCTAAATAATCATTCACGGTAATGATATGCACACCGCGTCCAGTAAGCGCATTCAGGTAAACAGGTAAGGTTGCGGTAAGAGTTTTACCTTCGCCGGTTTTCATTTCCGCAATTTGGTTATTGTGTAATACCATGCCACCAATTAACTGTGCATCAAAATGACGCATTTCATATACACGACGCGATGCTTCACGAACAGTGGCAAACGCTTCGGGTAATAATTGCTCTAACGTGTCACCTTGTTCTAGGCGCTGGCGA
Organism: Oceanisphaera sp.; assembly: GCF_052084945.1. NCBI lineage: Bacteria > Pseudomonadati > Pseudomonadota > Gammaproteobacteria > Aeromonadales > Aeromonadaceae > Oceanisphaera > Oceanisphaera sp. The sequence continues at coordinate 19,256 of NZ_JBQDEX010000019.1, read as the reverse complement.
AATTCAACGGTTTTAGCCTGCAGCTCAGCATCAGAAAGGGCTTCAAATGTAGGCTCCATGGCATTAATTTCATCTACAACTTTACGCAGCCGCTTTAAGGTTCTGTCGTTACGGCTGCCAACTATCATGGTAAAAAGTTTAGTAATCATATTTGGCCAATAATAATGATGGAAAATAAAACCCCGTATGGGGCCGAACGTTAGTGCGGCAAAAAGTGCTTAGGGTTTTGCTGCTGATTGCCTTTTAATACTTCATAATGCAAATGAACGCCAGTTGCTCGCCCTGTACGCCCCATTTGAGCAATTTCTTGCCCCTTTTCAACTCGCTCACCAACGCTAACCCACAGTGAGTCTAAATGTGCGTATCGTGTAACCCAGCCTTGCCCATGGTTAATTTCAACCATATTGCCAAAATCTGGGTGACGCCGAGAGACACTGACCACTCCGGTGGCCGTCGCAGAAATGGGCTCGCCCTTTTGGCCGGCAAAGTCTTGGCCTTTGTGCCAACGGGCTTGACCAGTAAAGGGATCAATGCGCCGACCAAAGCCTGAACTCACTCGGCTAAAGCCAGGCACAGGATGACCTTGAATCTGAGTAGTCTCATTGATATGGAGATTCACGAGTAAAGATTCAAGTGCAGTCAAATTGATGCCGTATTCTTGAGTTTGCACTAATGTCTGCGCTAATGTTTGAGATAAGTCAGCAAAACCCTTTACTGGGCGGTGCAATAAGTTAACGTCTCGTCGCTCTAATGGCAATTCATCAACTAAATCATACTCTTTTATTAAACGCCGGCCTAATACACTCACTTGGGTTAACTCAGCTTGGAGCTGCCCTAACCGTTGACCAATACGACTCAACTCATGCGCTTGCTGGTGCTTTTTTTGCTCTAACAACTGCCCTAACTGGTGGTGCTGTTGCTGTGATATTTGCCACTGTGAGTATAAATAGATAATGAGTGGTAATTGTAATAAGCACAAGGCGATCACAAGCCCAATACTAAAACGTCGCAACACAGTGCCAGAGTGTGGTACTGAGGAAATATAGGTCATAACATTAAGATCTACAGAAATAAAAACGCCAGCCCAAAAGAGCTGGCGTTTTAAAATAGTGTATTAGGCGGGGCTAAATGCGGTGTCGTAGTAACGAATAGGTGATTGTGCATCCTGCTCGTCAAAGGTAACAATCTCCCACGCATCAGCATTGGCTAACATGGCGCGCAGCAGAGTATTGTTAAGCGCATGACCCGTTTTATAAGCACGAAATTCGCCAAGAATACTGTGATTACACATATACAAATCGCCGATGGCGTCTAGCATTTTGTGTTTTACAAATTCATTAGGGTAGCGCAAACCATCATCGTTTAGCACTTTATAGTCATCTAGTACTACGGCATTTTCTAAACTGCCACCCAATGCTAAATTTTGTGAGTGCAAATATTCAATATCGCGCATAAAGCCAAAGGTACGCGCGCGGCTTAGCTCTTTTACAAACGCAGCCCCTGAGAAATCTAACGCTAAGTGCTGACTTTCTCCGGCAAAAGCGGGGTGATCAAAGTCGATGGTTAAATCCATCTTAAAGCCACCATTGTGCGGCCTAAACTCTGCCCACTTATCTCCGTCTTCCACTCGCACTACTTCTTTGATGCGAATAAAGCGCTTCAAGGCATTAAGCTCGCGAATGCCACCTGACTGTAATAGATAAATAAAAGGATGTGAGCTACCGTCCATCACTGGGACTTCCGGCGCATCTACCTCAATAACTAAGTTATCTATGCCTAGTCCTGCCAATGCAGCAGACAAATGCTCAATGGTTGACACCCGTACCCCAGCTTCATTGACTAAAGCGGTACATAACATGGTATCTTTTACCAAAGCAGCATCAGCTTGAATATCGACCTGCGGAACCAAATCGGTACGACGAAACACTATACCTGTGTTAGCCGGCGCGGGTACAAAGGTCATTTGTACTTTATGGCCGGAATGCAAGCCAATTCCGGTGGCTTGCACGGTATTCTTTAACGTTCGTTGTCTAATCATAAAGGGTATCCGTCAGTAGCTAACCTGCTCATATTACAAACTATGAACCAGATTTGAACCGAATTCAAATGGTCTGACATGTTAACATAATAATAAGGTGGGGCAAATTGCCTCGCTATTAGTCTGCCTGCTTACGTAAAAATGCCGGAATATCTAAGTAGTCCATGTCGGCTTTCGCTTGAGTACTATCGGCGTTAACCACCATTTTACTTGGCTGTTCTTCACTGTGTGAATCCACTTGACGCATGCCATTATCATCACGGTTGCTGGCTCCGGACTTAACTAACGTAATATCAGGCTTACGCTCGGCACCAATGCCGGTTGCCACCACAGTGACGCGCAGCTCATCATCCACCTCAGGATCCACCACTGTACCTACTACCACGGTTGCGTTTTCAGAAGCAAAGGCTTTCACGGCATTACCTACGGTTTCAAACTCTTCAATTGTCATATCGAGGCCGGCGGTAATATTGACTAAAATACCGCGCGCACCCGCTAAATCAACATCTTCTAGCAAGGGGCTAGAGATGGCTTTTTCAGCGGCTTCTTCTGCACGGTCTTCGCCCGTCGCTTTGCCCGAGCCCATCATAGCGGTGCCCATTTCACGCATCACGGTTTGCACATCGGCAAAGTCAACGTTCATTAAACCTGGGCGGGTGATTAGTTCAGCAATGCCTTGTACTGCACCAAATAAAACGTCGTTAGCCGCTTTAAAAGCATCAAGCAAGGAAATACCACGCCCTAACACTTTTAACAGCTTATCATTAGGAATGGTAATCAGTGAGTCAACCTGTTTACCCAGCTCATCAATACCCACTTGGGCATAGTGCATGCGCTTTTTACCTTCAAAAGCAAAAGGCTTGGTAACAACAGCGACGGTGAGAATGCCTAACTCTTTAGCAATTTCAGCCACCACAGGTGCTGCACCAGTCCCTGTACCGCCCCCCATGCCAGCAGCAATAAAAATCATGTCGGCGCCACTTATCAAGTCGCGAATCGCATCGCTATCTTCTAATGCTGCGTCGCGCCCCACGGCAGGGTTTGCACCTGCACCCAAGCCCTTAGTCAGATCTCCGCCTATTTGTAGGGTGCTAGTGGCACTGGAGTTACGCAATGCTTGGGCATCGGTATTAATGGCTAAAAATTCGACGCCCTCTAAATTTTCGTTAACCATGTGCTCAACGGCGTTACCGCCACCACCGCCCACGCCCACGACTTTAATGACGGCATCCTGCTCGTGATCATCATTCATTAATTCAAACATGTTATTAGGCATAAGAATCTCTCCGCTGTGCTCTTGCCAACTTATTACTGTGAATAAGGACTGCTAATATTAAAACTCGCCACGTATCCAATTGCCAATTCGTTTAAAAAACGAGCTCAAACTGGATTTTCCATTATAGTCTTGCTGGGGCATAGTTTGGTGTTCTTTACCATAGTGTAATAAGCCAACGGCTGTGGAGTATACGGGTGTCTCAACATAATCTGATAGCCCTTTTACGCCACCGGGTTGACCAATGCGTACCTGACACTGAAAAATTTGCTCTGCACACTCTACCAAGCCTTCAATTTGTGCCGCCCCACCCGTTAACACCAAGCCTGCCGCTAGCTGGTGCTTAACGCCGGTTTTTTTCAGCTCAGCCTGAATTTCACCCAGCTCTTGGTTGATCATACCCAGCAGTTCGCTATAGCGTGGCTCAATAACCTCAGCCAAAGTTTGCCGCTGCAGGCTACGGGCTGGACGCCCACCCACACTGGGCACTTCTATGGTGTCTTCTTTACTGACCAGTTTACTAAATGCGCCGCCGTGGCGCATCTTAATGGCCTCTGCATCTAGCGGGGGGGTACCAAAAGCATAGGCGATATCACTGGTAACGGTACTGCCCGCATAGGGGATAACTTTAGTGTGGCGCAAAGCGCCCCCAGTAAATACTGCCATGTCCATGGTGCCACCACCAATATCAACCACACACACGCCTAGTTCTTTTTCGTCATCGGTTAACACCGCATAACTAGATGCCAGCGCACTGAATATAAGTTGGTCTACTCTTAGGCCCAAACGTTCAACACACTTTTCAATATTACGCGCCATATCATTATGACAGGTAATAAGATGTACTTTGGCATGCATACGTACTCCCGACAAACCAATGGGGTTTTTTATCCCTTCTTGAAAGTCGATAGAGTATTCTTGTGGCAATACGTGCAGCACTCGATGTTCATCAGATAAACGTACTGATTTAGCGGTGTGAATAACGTTGTCTACGTCTTCTTGAGTGACTTCTTCATCAGAGATAGGCACCATACCGGTTTCGTTACGACATTCTATATGCTTGCCCGATAGGCCAAGGTAAACGGAGGTAATTTGGCAGTCAGCCATCATCTCCGCTTCATCTACTGCTCGTTTCAGTGATTTAACCACAGACTCAAGATCGTTTACCCCCCCCTTATCCATTCCTTTTGAAGAATGACTACCAAGGCCAATGACATTTAAATCGCCATCCGGTAACACTTCACCGACTAAGGCGGTTACCTTAGAAGTGCCGATATCAAGCCCGACGATCAGGTTTCTTTCAGCGTTTTTAGTCATTATCCGTCTCTTCGTCCTGCTTCCATCCCACTGCCAGCCCGGTATCGTAACGTAAGTCGAGATAAGCTACCCGCTCACGCTGTTCTATACCCGGATAGACATCTATAAAACGTTGCAACCGCGCCCCTATATCTTCTCGGCCCAGTAGCAACTTAACGCCACTTGTTAAGGTTACTTCCCAAGATCGTCGCGGTGTTAAGTGAACTTGTGCAATATCATACCCTTTAGGCGTTAATAATGTTTGTACATGTTGAAATTCCTTTAATACGCTAACAGACGCTTCATCGGGGCCCGATAAAGACACCAGTGCTAGCCCTGGATCGGTGGCGCGAAATACGTCGCCTTGGGTATTAAGCAAGGCGCTTTGGTTCCAGCGCGCCGCGACTTGCTGCTCAACCAGATAAACTCGCACTGTGTCAGGCCATTGTTTACGTACCGAGGCCTGATATACCCAAGGGAGCGCCTGTAATTGTTGCTGTACCTGGTCCACCTCTAAGGCAAAAAAATTGCCGACACCAGGTAAGCTCCCTATAGATTGACGGATTTCTCGCTGAGTTAAGTAGCGGTGTTCACCTTGAATAATCAGATTCTTGACCGGTACTTGATTAGCCGTTGTCATCCAAGCTACCAGCACCCACAGCCCCCATAGTAATACCGATAACATCACTAAAAAAAAGCTTAGACCGCCAAAAAAAGCAAGCCTAGTGCGAGTTTCGGCAGCGGTCATATCAGTATGCCTGATCCAATACACTGAGCACTAACTGCTCAAACGACAGACCTGCTACTTTAGCCGCTTTAGGGACTAGGCTAGTTTGTGTCATACCCGGCACGGTATTTACTTCTAATAACCACCATTGACCGGCTTGGTCACGCATAAGATCGACCCGCCCCCAGCCGCTGGCGGCCACCGCATTAAAAGCGGCCACGCTCAGATCACCTAGTGCTTTTTCTTCTGCATCACTTAAGCCACACGGGCATAAATATTGTGTATCACCAGACTGATATTTGGCTGAGTAATCATAAAAATCGTGTGTCGTACTCAAGCGAATAGCCGGTAACGCCTGCTCACCTAAAATACTCACAGTGTATTCATCACCGTCAATAAAACGTTCAATCAACACTTCAGCATCAAATTTAAACGCCTCTTCCACTGCGTTTATTAAGGTGGCAGCATCAGTCGCCTTAGTCATACCAATGCTCGAGCCCTCATTAGCCGGCTTTACAAATACCGGCCCATCAAATTGTGCGAGCAACTCGGTGGCATCTTCGGCTTTAAACTGACCTTTGTGCACCACTCTAAAATCGGCAGTAGGCAAGCCCATGGTTTTCCACACTTGTTTAGTGCGTATCTTATCCATCGCCAGTGCCGACCCAAGTACACGCGACCCGGTATAAGGCACACCTAAGTGCTCCAGCGCCCCTTGCAAGGTGCCATCTTCCCCTCCACGCCCATGTACCACAATAAAAGCTCGCTCAAAGCCATCTTCTGTTAACTGTGCTAAAGCATAATTTTGAGTATCAATACCGTGCGCATCTACACCACCGCGCTCTAGACCTGCTAACACAGCAGCGCCAGATCGCAATGACACCTCACGCTCGGCCGAATGACCGCCAAACAAGACTGCAACTTTACCGAACTGTGTCATCCCTGCTCTCCTGGCTGCATGGCAGCTATTGATAATTGTAATTCCCCTAGGGTACGCGCAACCCCCCCTACATTACCCGCACCTTGCGTTAACACTAAATCACCATCTTGTAATAAGTCAGCTAACACTTGTGGAATTTCATCGGGAGTCGCCACATAAATGGGTTCCATTTTTCCACGACTACGAATAGAGCGACAAAGCGCGCGGCTATCGGCACCGGGAATGGGAGCTTCACCTGCACTGTATACTTCAAGTAAAATCAGCACATCAGTTTTAGAGAGGACATCAACAAAATCTTCATATAGATCACGCGTTCGACTATAACGATGTGGCTGATAAATAGTCACTAAGCGCCGCTCTGGCCACCCCGCTCGTACGGCATCTTGGGTGGCTCGTACCTCACTTGGATGATGGCCATAATCATCCACTAACTTAGCCATACCCCGGCCCGTTGCAAATTCGCCATACTGCTGAAAACGCCGGCCGACTCCTTCAAACTGTAACAGTGCACTAAGAATCGCCTCATCAGCCACACCGTCTTCGCACGCTACCGCTATCGCAGCAGCGGCATTTTGCGCATTGTGCTTACCGGGTAAATTCAGCTGCACATTAAGGCAGCTACCATCAGGACGACACACACTAAAACTGCTGTTGTCTTGGTTTTGACTAAAATCAGTCACCCGATAATCGGCATCTTCAACAAAACCGTAAGTAATACATTGTCGACTGACTCTGGGCATTAGCTCGCGCACGACATCATCATCAACACACAGTACGGCCAGCCCATAAAAGGGGAGATTGTGTAAAAAATCGATAAAAGTATCTTCAAGTTTACTAAAATCTCCGCCATAAGTGTCCATGTGATCAGCTTCTATATTGGTCACAATGGATACCATGGGCTGTAAATGTAAAAAAGAAGCGTCGCTCTCATCAGCCTCAGCAATTAAATAACGGCTGCTGCCTAGCCGAGCATTACACCCAGCACCATTTAGCAAGCCACCAATCACAAACGTAGGATCGCGCCCCGCTTCACCATAAATACTGGCAATTAGACTGGTGGTGGTGGTTTTACCGTGAGTGCCAGCTACAGCAACACCATGGCGAAAGCGCATTAATTCAGCCAACATCTCGGCACGGCGTACCACGGGAATGCGCCGCTCTCGCGCTGCAATTAACTCTGGGTTATCTTCACTAATCGCGGTTGAAATAACCACAACACTGGCATCTGCAACTTGCTCAGGAGCGTGCCCTAAAAAAATGGTAGCGCCCATAGCGGCTAATCTATCGGTTACCGGATTGTAAGCAATGTCTGAACCAGAAATAGCATAACCTTCATTGGCCAATACTTCTGCGATACCACCCATACCCGCGCCACCAATACCAATAAAATGAATACGACGTACACGTCTCATTTCGGGTACTGAGCTTCTGATTTTTGCCAGTTCAAGCTTGGTCATGCCATTCTCTCAATTTATTTTGCTACGCTACGCACACACTCGGCAACGCGTTCTGTAGCATCGGTAATCGCTAAAGATCGTGCCTGTTCAGCCATGGTCAACAGGGCTGCACGATGCTCGCTAAAATAGTGTAGTTGCTCAGCTAAACGTGCCACGTTTAACTCAGCTTGCGGTATCAATATCGCCGCCCCGTGTTCTGATAAAGTGCGGGCATTTTTGGTTTGGTGGTCATCTACTGCATGAGGCAGAGGTACAAAAATAGCCCCCACTCCCGCTGCTGCCACTTCTGATACGGTTAATGCACCTGCTCGGCACACCACTAAATCGGCTTGGCCATAAGCGCCAGCCATATCGTCAATAAAATCACTGACATCTGCTTTAATATTCCGCGCGCTATACGCCGCCATAACCGCTTGGCTATTGCCTTTACCTGTTTGATGGCGCACGGCTATATGGCTAGTCATAGCGACGGCTTCGGGGACTGTCTCATTTAATATTTGAGCCCCCAAACTGCCCCCCACCACTAACACGCGCAACGGTTGATCGGCCGTGGCAATGCGAGTTTTTGGCGATGGCAAGGTTAACACATCAGCGCGCACCGGATTACCCACCACCTGAGTATTACCTGCGTGGGGAAAAGCCCCCGAAAACGCCATTAATATCTGCTGAGCAAGACGAGATAATAGCTTATTCGTCATGCCAGCAGCGGCATTTTGCTCGTGTAATACCAATGGAATACCTGCCAGCCAAGCCGCCACACCACCAGGGCCCGCAGCAAACCCGCCCATGCCTAACACGACCTGAGGCTGCACCTGCTTCATAATCGTTCGCGCTTGCCAAATGGCTTTTATAATATGCCAGGGTGCTAATAGTTTGCGCTTTAACCCATTGCCTCGCACTCCTGCAATGTCAATGGTATGTAAAGGATAGCCATGTTGAGGAACTAACTGTGCCTCCATGCGCTCAGCGGTGCCAAGCCAATGAATCGTCCAGCCCTGCGCGGCCAATAAATCAGCAACCGCTAACCCCGGAAATACATGTCCCCCGGTGCCCCCCGCCATCACGAGTAAAGTATGAGGTGAAGGGTTTGATGTTGTTTGCTGACTCACTAGCCGGCCTCCCGCTGTCTGGCTTGCATATTGTCGCGCCGCCATTCAAAGTCGATGCGCAGTAAAATGGCGACTGCCGTACTAATCACTAATAAACTCGACCCGCCATAACTGACTAAGGGTAAGGTTAAACCTTTAGTAGGCAACATGCCTGACGCCGCGCCTACGTTTACCACGGTCTGAAAACTAAACCAAATACCAATACCCATCGCTAAATAGCCTTCATATTGACGCCCACCCAAGAGCACTTTTTGCCCAATATGTAATGCTTTAAAGGCCAACCACGCTTGCAGCAGTAGTACTAACAATACGCCTGTGTACCCCAACTCCTCTCCCAAAATAGCAAACACAAAGTCGGTATGAGCTTCGGGTAAATATTCCAGCTTTTGAATGGAGTTGCCTAAGCCTTCACCAAACCAACCACCGCGACCAAAGGCCATTAAGGATTGTGTTAACTGATACCCACTGCCAAACGGGTCTTCCCACGGATTAAGAAACGAGGTGACACGCCGCACTCGGTAAGGGGCGTTCCAAATTAAAAACAGCAACAAGCCAATCCCTAAGCCGACTAAGCTTAAAAACTGACTCATGCGTGCACCGGCTAAAAATAGCATGCCTAGGGTTGCGATAAACAATACCACCACCGAGCCCAAATCCGGCTGCATTAACAACAAGATAGACATTATGCCCATCACAGCTAGTGGCTTAAGAAAGCCTCGCCATTTGCCGCGCACCTCATCTTGACGACGCACCAAATAGCCAGCTAAAAAGGTAAATAAGGCAAGCTTAGCGACTTCTGCCGGTTGTAGGTTCAGTAAACCTAATGGTAGCCAGCGCTGACTGCCGTTAATTTCTCGTCCTACAACTAATACCAACACTAGCAGTAAGATGGAAATCAGTAAAAACACACTGTTAAACGACTGCCAACGTGCCATAGGCACCTGCAGCACCACAATGCTAAGCACTAAACAAATAATCAAGGCAATAGCGTGACGCTTTACAAAAAAGAAAGGATCATTTTTAATATTAATGCCTTCAGATATAGAAGCAGACGATACCATCACCAAACCAATGGCCATCAGAGTCAGTGATAACATCACTAATTGACGGTCAAAAATAAATCCAGGAGATGGCCGGATCAGCCAGTCCATATTTAACCTAAGGCTGCCTCTCATAAGGCCTCCACTAGGGTAATAAAGTGCTCGCCACGTAATTGATAATTGTCATACAAATCTAAGCTTGCACAGGCGGGGGCAAATAACACACAGTCTCCAGACACAGCCTGTGCAGCACACCATGCTACAGCGCCATTGAGATCTGTCACTTCATGAGTATTATCTGCTAACTCCAGTAGCTGTTCGCGGTCTTGACCAAAGCACACCATGCCTGCAATATCGCCGTGCAGTCGGGGGATTAATGGCGAAAAATCTTGCCCTTTGCCTACGCCTCCGGCAATTAGCCACAACCGACCTTTAATAACACCGCTCATCCCCGCAATGGCCGCCAGTGTTGCTCCGACATTGGTAGCTTTAGTGTCATTGACCCAGACTACACCTTGCTTTTCGGCTACAAACTGACAACGATGCGCCAATCCAGTAAAGCGGCGTAATACGGTGAGCTGCGCACTTTGTGGGATCTGGGCTTGATCGGCCAAGGCCATGGCAGCCAGTGCATTTAATTGGTTATGCGTTCCTAATATTTTTAATGCCGACACCGGCAATAAAGGAACCTGATAATGGCTAAGCCATAACTCACCTTGATGCTCAATACGCCCATACGCTTGGTGGTTTAAGCCAAAGCTGGTGCTGAGGAGTGCCGGTGTGGCTTGATCCAACAAAGACGGCTGAGTATGCGCATCCTCTCGATTACATATTGCTAATGCTGCATTGTTATAAATCGCTAATTTAGTATCACGATAATGTGTCAGCGAGGTGTAACGATCTAGATGGTCTTCACTGATATTGAGCACAGTCGCAGCACTCGCCGCTAAACTTGGGGTAGTTTCAAGCTGAAAGCTAGACAGCTCTAAGACGACCAATTCAAGCTCTACAGCCAATAAATCCAGTGCCGGCGTCCCAATATTGCCGCCCACCCCCACTTTAATACCCGCCTCTGCGGCCATTTCGCCCACTAATGTGGTGACGGTGCTTTTACCATTTGATCCCGTAATAGCAATAATAGGGGCGGGGCAGGCGCGCACAAACAGTTCAATGTCTCCCACCACCTCAATGCCACTAGCCAGAGCTTGTTGTAATTCAGGTGTGGCCAGTGGGACGCCAGGACTCACTACAATCAATTGAGCTTCTAGCATAGGCGCCAGTGTCAGCCCCCCAAAGTAGCGCTCTATATTATCTGGCAGTTGATCAGCACCAGGTGGACAGGCACGCGTATCCATTATCACGGGAGTAATGCCTAGCGATAAACAATAACGCAAGCAAGACAGCCCAGTCTGCCCCAAACCTATAATAAGGATACGCTTAGCCAACATCTGTTATCTCACCTTCAAAGTTGCTAAACCAATCAATACTAGCATCAGAGTGATAATCCAAAAGCGCACAATAACTCGTGGTTCAGGCCAGCCTTTTAGCTCGTAATGATGATGAATAGGGGCCATCCGAAAAATACGTTGCCCACGTATCTTGTACGATCCCACCTGCAGAATCACCGACAGGGTTTCAATAACAAAAATGCCGCCCATGATGACTAACAAAAACTCCTGTCGCACCAAAATGGCAATCGCGCCTAATGCAGCGCCTAGCGCTAAGGAGCCGACATCCCCCATAAACACCTGTGCGGGATAAGTATTAAACCACAAAAACCCAAGCCCAGCGCCTACCATAGCGGTACAAAACACTGTGAGTTCACCCGCATACGGCACAAATGGAATATGCAGATACTCAGCAAAGTTCACGTTACCCGTCGCCCAAGCCACTAACGCAAACCCCGCAGAGACCATAACCACCGGCATAATCGCCAAACCATCAAGGCCATCAGTTAAATTAACGGCATTACTCGAACCTACAATCACAAAGTAGCTAAGAATAATAAAAAGCAAGCCCAGCTGTGGCATCACTTCTTTAAAAAACGGGACTACTAACTGAGTTTGCGCCGGATCTTGCGCTACCCAATACGATAAAAAAGCCGCTACCAGTGCTGCCGCAGACTGCCAAAAGTACTTCCAACGCGCTACTAGCCCATCGGTGTTTTTACGCACTACTTTGCGATAATCATCCACAAAGCCAATGGCACCAAAAGCCCCCAACACAAACAACACTATCCATACATAAGGGTTGTCTAATCGTGCCCACAGCAACACTGTGATGAAAATAGAAATTAAGATCATCAAGCCGCCCATGGTGGGAGTACCAGATTTACTTAAGTGAGATTCAGGGCCATCGTTGCGCACGACCTGACCAATTTGTAACATTTGCAACCGACGGATCAAGCGCGGGCCAATCCATAAGCAAACAAATAAGCCGGTTAAAATGGCAATAACCGCTCTAAAGGTGAGGTAAGAAAATACGTTTAAAAAGCTGAAATAAGGGGTCAGCAACTCCGCCAGCCATACTAGCATTTTGCTTCCTCCTGAATGACTCGAACGATCTCTTCCATTCGAGTACTGCGCGCACCCTTAATCAAAACCACGACCTTATTATGTTGAGCCAGCGTGTTAAGCAGCACTGGTTGTAATTGTTGTTTATCAGCAAAGTGCAGCCCCTGAGCCGCTATTGCAGTGTATTTGCTGTCTTGGCCGACCGTCATCACACAGTCAATGCCCAACTTTTTAGCATGTTCGCCCACTTGAGTATGCATCGTTTTGCTATAGTCACCCAGCTCACCCATGTCGCCAAACACAAAAATATGAAAGCCTGGGAAGCTGGCTAAAGTATCTAAGCCCGCTAGCACCGAGGCTACACTGGCATTATAAGTATCATCTAATAGCGTCAAGCCTGAACGAGACCATACCTGCAACCGACCTGCAGACGACTCAAATTGACTCAAGCCGGTGGCAATATCAGCCAAGCTGGCCCCTAATGCTTCGGTTGCAGCAGCAGCCGCCAACGCATTAGACACATTATGTTTGCCTGGTACAGGCAACTGTATGGCCACTTCACCTTGGCCCGTTAGTAAGCGAAAACTGGCACACCCTGATTTATCTAACTTAATATCACGGCCCTGAACATCTCTATGCTCACCAAAGTAGAGCAATTCATGCTGCTGCTTCCACAGAGCACAATACGGACTATCACCATTAGCAATGGCCACACCACCGCTTACTAAACCGTCATATATTTCGCCTTTCGCCTGTGCCACTCCTTCTAATGAACCAAAACCTTCAAGGTGTGATGCTTCTACATTGTTAATAAGCGCCACATCAGGTTGAGTAAGCGAGCTAGTCCAAGCAATTTCACCCACATGATTGGCACCTAGCTCAACCACCGCATATTCGGTATCTAGGCTAAGTTCGCACAAGGTTAATGGCACACCTATTTCATTATTAAAGTTGCCTTTAGTGGCTAATACCTTACCTTTTTGTCGCAAAATAGCCGCCGCCATTTCTTTGACTGTGGTTTTACCACAACTGCCAGTAATGGCTAACACTTTAGCCGCGCTTAAACTGCGTACTAAGCCGCCCAATACACCTAAGGCAAGTCGAGTATCGGCTACTTTAATTTGTGCCGCCTCTACGTCTAACCAGCGCTCAACTAATAAAGCACTAGCACCTTGTTGCAGTGCGGCATCAGCAAAGTTGTGCCCGTCAAAGTGTGCACCGCTCAGTGCAACAAATAAGCCGCCATTGGGTAATACCTGACGGCTGTCGGTGGCCACTGCAATCATGTCGGCATTATCACCGCGCAGCTCGCCACCCGACGCCTGTGCTATTTGCTCAAGGCTAAGAGGGATCATCCGTTTATTTCCAATAAAGTAGCAGCCGTTTCTCGGTCGCTATAATGTGTTTTGTGAGTACCCACTATCTGATAATCCTCATGGCCTTTACCTGCCACCAAAATAATATCCTCGCTTGCTGCCTGCTCAATGGCATACGCTAGCGCCTTTGCTCTTTGATGAATAACCAACACCGCACTGGCATCATTAAGTCCTTGGCACATATCATCAATAATGGCCGACGCTTGCTCAGTGCGCGGATTATCATCCGTTAAAATAACCTGATCACTGCCCTGCTCTGCCACAGCAGCGATAAGTGGGCGCTTACCTTTATCTCGGTCACCACCGCACCCAACAATACACCACAAGCGCCCTTTACAATGCTGGCGTAACGCTTCTAAGGCTTGTTCTAGTGCATCTGGGGTATGGGCATAATCAACCACCACTAACGGTTTATGGGGTGCGTAAAAGGTTTCCATGCGCCCTGCTACCCCCGACAACTGAGGCGCCGTTGCTAACAGTTGTTCAAAAGAGGCGCCTAACGCCAATAATGCTCCCATGGCTGCTAGCAAATTAGATACATTAAAGCGTCCCATAAGGGGGGCGGATAATACACCATTTCCCCAGTCGGAGTTAATGGTCACTTTCAGCCCATCACTATAAAAATGCACCGTTTCGGCAACTAGCTGGGGGCCATTAAAGTCACTCAGTCTGCCATGCACGCTATAAGCGATAGCGTTAGGGTAGTCCATTAGCCAGCGCCGACCGATAGGATCATCGGCATTAATCACTCTCGATTGCTGACACAACTCAAACAACTGGCGCTTAGTCGAGCCGTACTCGGCCATAGTGCCATGATAATCAAGGTGGTCTCGGCTCAGATTGGTAAAAATGGCAACATCAAAATGCAGGGCAGACACCCGATGCTGATGTAAGCCATGAGAAGAGACTTCCATCGCGATACGCTTAGCACCGTCATGGGCTTGCTGTGACAACTGTTGCTGCACTTCTATCGCTGAGCCTGTGGTATTAGCCGCCAATTGTAAATCACCATAAAGACCGTTACCCAAGGTACCCATTACGCCTGCTTGGGTCCCTAATAAACAGCTCCAATTAGCAATTAACTGCGTAATGGTGCTTTTGCCGTTAGTGCCAGTCACGCCCACTAACTGCAGGTTCGACGAGCTATCGCCATAAAATACACCCGCTAACAGCGACAGCTGCTCTCGTAGACGATACACACCGAGTAGACGGTGATCTTGATGATTAAGCCCTGCCAATTCAGGGCTATCCACTTCATACATCACGGCAGCGGCACCGGCGGTCAATGCTGCTTCAATAAACTGGCGCCCATCAACACTGTGACCATTAACCGCAACAAACAAATCGCCGAGCGTTACGGCTCGGCTGTCTAATGTTAAGCGATGAATGGCAATGGGCGGAGCCGACAGCCCTAAAGGTACGGCTAAATCTCTCAAAGTCAGGGCCATGCTTATCCTCCTACACCTGCTAGTTGAAATTGTTCTTGCTCAGCGCCATCAGGGCGAATATTCATCAATTGCAAAGCGCCACTCATCACCTCCGCAAACACAGGTGCCGCGACATCACCGCCGTAATATTTCTCACCTTGGGGTTCGTTCATAATAACCACCATAGCTAATCGCGGGTCGCTCACCGGCGCCATGCCGGCAAACACCCCCACATAATCATTACCGTACCCCCCAGCAATGGCTTTTCTTGAGGTACCGGTTTTACCCGCCACTCGATAACCGGGAATGGCCGCTTTTCGTGCCGTGCCGCCAGGGCCCACCACACTTTCTAACATCTGTAAGACTGCATCGGCATGTTGCTTAGGCACAACTTGCTCACCTAAAGCGGCGTGATCGCGCTTAATAATTGACAGCGGATTACGCACGCCGCCATTGGCGATAACCGCATAAGCTTGTGCTAATTGCAGTGGCGTCACGGTTAACCCATAGCCAAATGACAAGGTGGCTTTTTCAATTTCTGACCAACGCCGACGCTGTGGCACCAACCCTGAGCTTTCGCCGACCAGCCCCATGCCAGAATCAATCCCTAAGCCAAAACGGTATAGGGTATCAATTAACTGCTCAGGCGTTTCTTGTAGTGCCATGCGTACCATACCCATATTTGATGAACGTTGAAGTATGGTTTGTACACTAATCTTACCCAGATTACGGCTATCTGATACGCGCTTACCTCCAAGGCGCATCCACCCCGGACTGGTATCCACAATAGAATCAGCATTAACAATGTCATTTTCTAGCGCGCTAACGACTATTAGCGGCTTAAGGGTAGAGCCGGGTTCATAAGTATCAGTCACAGCACGGTTTCGTGCACGAAAGCTTTGGTATTGACCACGATTATTGGGGTTAAAAGAGGGAGTATTCACCATGGCTAATACTTCACCTGTTTTCACATCTAACATCACCAATGAGGCGGATGTCGCTCTGTGGTACTCACTGGCGCGTTTTAGCGAACGATAAGCCAAGGCTTGTAAGCGCTGATCGATAGTCAAATGTATATCATTGGCTTGACGCGCTTCAGAGACCACGCCTAATTCTTCAATCACGCGGCCATGTCTGTCTTTGCGCACGCGACGCTCACCGGCTTGGGCGGTCAACCATTCGTTATAACCGCGCTCTATGCCTTCAATGCCGTTACCATCAATATTGGTTAAGCCCACCATGTGAGCATTAATTTCACCAGTAGGATAAAAACGACGTTCTTCGGGGCGCAGATGTACTCCGGGTAAACGTAACTTACGAATATACTCCGCAACCGCAGGCGTCACTTGGCGCTGTAAATACACAAAGCGCCGCTTAGGATTATCTACCCGCTTCACCAGTCGATCTCGCGACTCACCCAATACATCAGCTAGTGCTTGCCAAGCTTGCGCTTTTTCTAAGCTTAGCTCAGCATGTATTTGCTTAGGATCCGCCCACACCGCCTGCACCGGCACTGACACCGCCAGCTCCTCGCCGTGTCTGTCCATGATCATGCCACGATTGGTGCTAGACACTGTGGTGCGTAGACTGCGCATATCGCCCTCCATACGCAGCCGATCGGGCGACACCACTTGAATCCACGCCGCTCTCGCAAACAGCGCAATAAAGGAAAGCACAATGACACTGCACACAGTGACAAAACGCCACCCCTTTAATAGCGGCTCTTTTTTAGTTTGCTTACGCCGATTCATCCTTGTGTCACCAACTTTTCTTGTACGGGAGCCGGACGCTGCATGCCCAGCTTCTCGCGAGCAAGTGCTTCAATTCGGCTATGCTCCATTAGGGTATTTTGCTCTAACAGCAAATGCCGCCATTCAATATCAAGACTATCTTGTTCGGCCATAAGCTCGTTATATTCGCTGGTAAACTGCCGAGTCTCTTGGGTAATAACTACCACAGCGAGCGCAGAGCCTAAGGTAAGCACTGCCAACAACAGCAGCCACTTATAGCGTAATAAGTCTTGGCCAATTTCTTTGGCTAGGTTAATGCGTACCGCTCTCACCTTTTTGTATCCCGTCGTTCGGCTACCCGTAATACCGAACTGCGAGAGCGTGGGTTCACTGTGACTTCTGCCGTTGATGGTTTTTGTGCTTTACCAACACTTTTTAATAAGCGCCCCCCCGAAAGCTGGGCTTCGGTCAGTGGTAGGCCAGGCGGAAACTCAGGCCCTTTTTCGTGTTTGCGAATAAAACGCTTAACAATACGATCTTCAAGCGAATGAAAACTAATTACCGATAAACGACCACCGGTCGCTAATACATCTAAGGATCCGTCTAACGCTTGCTCTATTTCATCTAGCTCGCCATTAACATGGATACGAATCGCCTGAAAACTACGGGTAGCAGCATGTTTATGTTTATCTTTACTAGGGCTGACGCGAGCAATCATTTGCGCTAAGGCACGGGTACGAGTATAGGGCTCAGTAGCACGGTCGAATACAATAGCGCGGGCAATTTTACGAGCAAACTTTTCTTCACCGTAATTTTTTAACACCCAAGTAATGTCGTCTTCGCTCGCTGTAGCCAACCATTCAGCGGCACTTTGACCACAACTGGTGTCCATACGCATATCGAGCGGGCCATCTTTTTGAAAACTAAAACCACGATCGGCTTCATCTAACTGTGGAGAAGACACACCTAAATCAAGCAAAACGCCGTCTACTTTTCCTAATAAATCAAGGTCTGCCATCATTTCAGCCAGACGAGAAAAGGGTCCATGTAGTATTTGAAAACGAGGGTCGTCAATGGTGGCCGCTTCAGCAATAGCTTGTGGGTCGCGATCAATAGCCAGTAATCGACCACTAGGGCCTAGCTGCGACAATATATGACGAGAATGCCCTCCACGGCCAAAGGTGCCATCAACGTAAATACCATCGGGATTAATGTTTAAACCGGCCACTGCTTCATTTAGCAGCACGGTAATATGTGCCTGTTGTTCACTCATGTTATAACGCGAAGTCCCGCAGTCGTGCCGATAATTCCCAGTTTGCTTGAGGAAGCGCCTGTAAATCATCGCTAATTTGTTGTTGCCAGCGTGACTCATCCCATATTTCGAATTTATTGAGTTGGCCCACTAACATGATTTTTTTATTTAGCCCGCCGTATTGTCTTAGCGGACTTGGCACTAACACTCGCCCTTGAGCGTCTAGCTCACATTCTGTGGCGTGCCCAAGTAGTACCCGCTGCAAACGCCGCTCTTGAGGCTGCGTGCTGGATAGTGTTCGCAATTTTTTTTCAATGAGCTCCCACTCATTAAGGGGGTACAACAATAAACAGGGATCAAAAAGATCGACGGTGCACACCAGCTGGCTGTCGCATTCACCGCGAAGTGTGTCTCGATATCGAGTTGGTATTGCCAACCGGCCCTTGCTATCTAGGCTGATGGCGTGCGCACCACGCAGCATTATGAGTCCTTAAGCGCGAATTTGTTCCACAAAAAACCACTTTTTCCCACTTCGCTAGAGTTTAAGGAGCGATCACCTGCATTTCAAGCAACAAAGGGAGAAAAAATAAACAAATTAATATCAAACGGTAAAATTCACTGATTGAGTGCAATTGATATTATTTTATAGCGCCCAATAAAAAACGCAGCCGAAGCTGCGTTTTTTTTAAAATAGGGGAGTTGGCCTTATAAGCCGGGTTTTGTATCGAGCAAGCTCGATTAGTAATCATTCCTCTAGGCCAGCAATCGCTCACTGGCTCAAGCAACCTACCCGCCTCCAGCGCGGGCCGCGCCCATGGAGGCCTATTTGGTCTTGCTCCGGGTGGAGTTTACCCTGCCACGAACTGTTGCCAGCCGCGCGGTGCGCTCTTACCGCACCCTTTCACCCTTACCTGTGCCCTAGGGCCATCGGCGGTTTCCTCTCTGCTGCACTGGTCGTGAGCTCACGCTCCCCAGGTGTTACCTGGCACCCTGCCCTATGGAGCCCGGACTTTCCTCCCCTTTGTCCGTCTGCCCGAAGGCACAACGACAAAGCAGCGATTACCCAGCCAACTCCGGC
>NZ_JBQDEX010000018.1:26191-27569 GCF_052084945.1 Oceanisphaera sp. | reverse complement strand
TCAGCACATAACCTCCCTGTTATGTGACGGTCGGTGAAGAAGATCCCTTTATCCGGCCACATACCACTGTATCGCTTGTTAGCGTCTATTGCGGACATCCTTGAGCCAATATTTTAAATCGAACCATTGCCTAAAAATTGATTTGCGCCTGCGGTTCAATGCGAGAGCCAGCATTCGTCTACACATTCAGACAACTCGGTGCTAATGGAAAGGCAGAGGGTGTCTGCTCCGTCGACCCTCCGCGCTAGGGCAGAAAAATGCTCCTGCCATTTCTGCATTTCCGCCATCCATAGCGGGCAGATTGCGCGGCGGAGCAGTACGCTCTGCCTGACTTCTACTTAAACATCAGACGAAGTGACAGACCTAAGGCTGATCGCGCCCCGCAGGGCTAGTCATTCGCGAGTAAGTTAATTAGAATTCTGGTATTCATGGTTTATGGCAGTGTTTATGCAACCCTCTTCTTTCTCTTTAGCGCTATTACACCCTCGCTATTTATTTAACTGGCTGGGCCTAGGATTATTATGGCTGCTAGTGACCTTATTACCTTGGCGCTTACAAATGACTCTAGGCCGAGCATTAGGCCGCTTCTCTATGCGCATTTTGGGCTCCCGGGTCAAAATTGCACAGCGCAACTTAGAACTGGCATTACCTGAACTCACACCCGAAGAGCGAGCGCAAACCTTAACGGCAAACTTTGAAAGTGTGGGCTGTGCGGTATTTGAAACCGGCATGGCGTGGTTTTGGCCCCATTGGCGGATGCAAGCCATTACTCGCATGGAAGGCACAGAGCACGTTGATGCTGCCGCAGCCAATGGCCAAGGCATGTTGTTATTGTCGGCACACTTTTTAACCCTTGAGCTAAATGCCCGCCAATTTGGCTTGTATCGGCCCGGTGTGGGAGTGTATCGCCCTAATACTAATGCAGTATTAGAATATGCCCAGGTACAAGGCCGCTGTCGTTCTAATAAATATTTGGTCAACCGTCTAGATATTAAAGGCATGGTAAAAGCCTTGCGCCAAGGGGATGCGCTTTGGTATGCCCCTGATCACGACTACGGCCGCCATGCCAGTGTGTTTGTGCCTTTTTTTGCCGTTGAGCAAGCGGCCACTATTACCGGTACCGCCACCTTGGCGCGGGTGAAAAAAACCGTCACTCTACCCTGCTTTACAATTCGCGAGCAGCACGGCTATCGACTATTAATTCAAGCTCCCATGAGCAACTTTCCCATCGGCAACGATATTGCAGACGCAACCGCGAGCAATAAAGTAATAGAAGCCGCTATTCGCTTAGCCCCAGAACAATACATGTGGCTACACAGACGCTTTAAAACCACGCCAAAAGACGTGCCTTATCGGTATTAAGGGCAGCGCCGAGCGC
>NZ_JBQDEX010000018.1:3859-26091 GCF_052084945.1 Oceanisphaera sp. | reverse complement strand
GAGCGCTATGTGTTAAGCCATTTCTGCCAACTGTCGGTCACCCATTGGCGCTCTGGTAATAACTCAGTATCGGGTATGCGCCCGGGTTGATCGGAGAGGCTTAACCTGTGCCCGCGATTTCTAATGGCTGAGTAAGCCGCTTTTAAGCGCTGGGCTTCCTCTTCGTCTAGCAAGCCAACTTCAACGGCTGCTTCAAGAATGCGCATATTATCTGACCAACGAGTTAAGGCATGGTAATCTTGACCATACGCCAACACCAAATATTGTGTTAAAAACTCAATATCAACTAAACCACCTACCGATTGCTTAAGGTGAAATTCACCCGCTCGCACTTTAAGTAAATGAGAGCGCATTTTCTCACGCATACTGACCACATCTTCTGCAAGCTTGTCTTTATTACGTTGGCAGGTGAGTGTGTCTTTACGCACCTTAGTAAAAGCGTCTTGTAATGCCTGATCACCCACTATCATGCGGCTACGTATCAGCGCCTGATGTTCCCAAGTCCAAGCTTGGCTTTGTAAATACGCTTGATACGCATCTAGCGGGCTTACCATAAGGCCAGAATCACCGCTGGGTCTTAAGCGCATATCCAGCTCATAGAGCACACCACTTGGGGTACGGGTACTAAATAGGTGAATAATACGTTGCGCCAAACGCAGATAAAACTGACGTACATCTAACGGTTTTTTGCCATTAGTTTGGCCACTTAACCCCGCTTGGTGTACAAATACCAAGTCGAGATCTGAACTGTAGGCAAGTTCAATTCCCCCTAACTTACCGTAAGCCACCACCCCAAAACCCAGATGTATGCTGTCAGTCAACATCTCAGGCACGCCGTGGCGAGCACTAATTTGAGTCCATGCCTGATGGATCACTTCTTCTACAATGGCCTCGGCCAACCAGGTTAAGTGGTCACTCACTTTCATCAGTGGCAACACACCGGCAATATCTGCAGCAGCAATACGCAACAAGTGAATTTGCTTAAACTGGCGCAAGGCTTCCATTTGTTGCTCAACATCTTCTTCTGGCACCCGCAGTAAAAACTGGCGCAAGTCATCTTTATAACCATCAAGCGGTATTGGGTTATACAGAACTTGGGGCACCAATAACTCATCCAGTAATATAGGGTAAAGCGCCAACTGCTCAGCAATCAGTGAGCTGGCCTCACACAACCGAATAAGCTGGGTTAGTGCTCCGGCATTTTCGACTAATAGCTGTAAGTAAGCGGTACGAGTAGCAATTTTTAACAATAAATTTTGCAATCGCGTAAACAGCATGCCTGGCGTATCAGACTGATTCATTTTTTCTAATAATACTGGCATCAGCTTATCAAGCGCATCTCGCCCTTGAGGCCCCATTGCTCGCCGGGGACATTCACCTTTAAAACGCTGCAGCGCTTGAGCCAGACGACTAGCCTTTTCTTGATCAATACCTTGTTCTTGCAACAATGGGAGCAATTCGCTCTCATCAAGTTCGGTCTGCCATACATCAAACCACACTTGTGCCGCGCCCTCTTCCTCTGCTTCGGTACTATCACCAATTAAGCCATCAAAGTGCTGTCGCACCCCAACCATAGCTTCTCGTAATTGTTGGTAGAAACCATCCCAGTCTTGATGCCCCATCAACCATGCTAGCCGACTGCAGTTCAGTTGATCATGGGGTAAGGTCTGAGTTTGTTGATCGTCAAACGCCTGCAAGAAATTCTCTACTCGCCGTAAAAAGCGATAGCTTTGATGTAATTGCTTAGCATCATCGTTACTAATATCACCTAAGGCTTCAATCGCCGCTAACGCTGTGGGTAAATGGCGCACCTGCAATGAAGGTTCGCGGCCGCCACGGATCAATTGAAAGACCTGAGCAATAAATTCAATCTCCCGGATCCCCCCTGCTCCTAATTTAATATTGTCATGCAGGCCTTTACGGCGAACCTCAGCAGCAATCATGGCTTTCATTTGTCGTAACGAGTCAATCACCCCAAAGTCAATATAACGGCGAAATACAAAGGGCCTGAGCATGGCTCGCAGCTGATCGCTATATTCTCCTTCACCATTAATTACCCGTGCTTTTACCATGGCATAACGCTCCCAAGTACGACCATGGTGCTGATAATAGTCTTCCATGCCGGTAAAGCTCATGGCGAGTGGGCCAGACTCACCAAAGGGACGTAAGCGCATATCTACCCGATAAACTTGGCCGTCTATGGTGGTTTGGTGCAAGGCGCTCACCAACTTTTGGCCTAAACGAATAAAAAATTGCTGGTTAGCCAACTCCCGGCGTCCACCTTGAGTGACACCGTTATGGGGAAAGGTAAAAATCAGATCGATATCTGATGAAAAATTAAGCTCACGCCCCCCAAGCTTCCCCATGCCGACAATTAACATGGGCACGGCTTGGCCGTCAGCATCAGTTGGGGTGCCTAGCTCGCGGCACTGGTATTGATATAACCAACGATAAGCTGCCAATATCAACGCATCAGCCAAGGCAGAAATATGCACAAAACTTTCTTCTACTGAGGCACCCTGCAGCATTTCTCGCCACGCAATCACTAACAGTTCACGACGACGAAAGCGGCGTAAAATACGCAGTAAATCAGCCTGCTCATTAATATGGGCTAGCTGATCGGTAAGTTTTTCTTGATAGCCACTGGCACGTTGAGTGTTTTCTAAGTCAGCAATCTCATCAATATCGAGTGCCAGCTCTGGCTGCTGACACAAACTATCGGCGGCAAAGTCACTACAGGCAAATAAGCGATATAGGGCCAGACGACGTGGTGCTTTGATCTTATCTAACCATTCACTGCCACCTAGGTTACTGGCTACACCTTCAACAAAACGGGCCCAGTGCTTATCGGCTTGCGCCAGCAACAACGGAGGCATATCAAGCATATTATTATCCTTTACGTCACAGATGAGGGGCGATGCGTTGTAGCAAAGCCATGACAGATAGTTATTATTGCCAATAAGGTGTTAACAACAAGGCCTGACGACGAGATTGTTCAAGAGCCTCCAATAAAAACTGCTGCTTACGCTCAAGCCAAGCTGCTAATTCAACCGCTTCACTCTCACTCAGCGACTCTTGTACTTCTGTTAAGGGCGACAACATATCTAAGTCTTCTATACCGCGTAGAATATCAAGCCAAGGCATACGAAAACTAATACTGTCGGCTTTTGAATATAAGGTGCTAAAACACAATCCCACCATCAAATTACGTCTCAGCTTGCCCTTTTGCTGAATATAACGCGCTTCGCTTAAACTCGGCTCTCCTAAGGCACTGTGACGTAATACCTGCCAGCTCTCATCTAATCGCTGTTGTGCAAGATCTGCCACCGGAGCGGCCAGTTGCTTGGATTGCTCTGCGGCTAATCCCGCTCGCCAATCTTGGCGATATAGCCAATGCGTTAAGCCCAGCATCAGACGGCCATAACGGGCACTATAAAACAGCGCTTCAATGTCTGCTTCATTAGGTAACTGTTGCAGCTGATCTTCTAATAAGTCTAATACTGATAACTGGCATTCTAAGCGACGCAAGTAATGACCTTTATCAGCGGTCAAATACGCCAGCATCTGTGCTCTATCTAACCAAGACAACTGCTGTTGCAGCCATAATAAATCATCAATCCAGCCACTATTAACGCGGTGCGAAACCTGATCGTTAAATAACAGCAGGGTTTGGTGCACTAAAGACACTCCCTCTCTTAATTGCATCAACCAGTCAAGCCGGGCTCCCGGTTCTGCGAGCCACCCTTCTTCGTGATGTTGCCAGTGCGCTAATCCTTTATGCAGTAACGCCACCATGGTCTGTTCACAATGATCAGTCTGCGTCAGTGGCAGCGGCTCTAGCATTTGTAATTGCGGCGCAACACCAAAACCTGCTAGGCGATAACCGCGTTGCGCCTTAGACACAGCACCCAATCGTAGCCCCCCCGCTTTTACCAATGCATCAGCCAGTTCAAATAGCTGCGATACATCGCCTTTGACCAACTCTAGCTCTAATTCGTGAATGGCCTCACGCTGATAGCCAGACTGCACTTCGCCGGCATCGAGTGCTAATTCAATCTCGGTATCACCCATGGTAATGAGCCAACGTTTGCGTAAAAAATCGGTACTAAATAAGGACTGTAAGTGCTGCTGTACTTGCTCAACCTGCATGCCCTTAGGCCAAATATCAGCTGCAAACAGTGATAAGTCGGGGCTGTGTACGGTAAGAGGAACATTATATTCGGGCCTTTGGTGCAGGCCACCCACTTGGCTGCCAGCTAACTTAACGGTTTGCTCCATGTGCCCATTTTGACTACGAATACGCAACCCCGCTTTTATACTACCCAGCGCTAAATCTGCAGTATCAAAGTAGGTATTAGCCAAGTGCTGTTGGTCGTGTTGACTAATATGATAAGGCTGTAGCAGTGTGGGCAATTGGCTACCCACCTCTGGTGTAACCAAAAACTTCAGTTCAATCTCAGTATCCATAATGGCGAACCACGCTCCCAAACCATTGATTTTAAAGTTAAACGACAAAGAACAAGTGGTATTTACCACAGTATTGTTAAAAATGCGGTTTTCTTGCCTGAGTAGTTAAGTTACCATTCGCGCCACATTTATGTATCGAGTGTTTTTTCGCCGACACAGGGTAATCCATGCCAGTAAATACTATTTTAGGGCTCTTTGCCAAGTCTCCTATTAAGCCACTGCAAAAGCATGTGGTAAAAGTACATGAGGCTGCGCAACAGCTGATCCCTTTCTTCGACGCTATGTGGGAGCAAGACTGGGAGCAAGCGGAACTAATTCAGCGACGTATTTCACAACTTGAACGTGAAGCAGACACCTTGAAACGAGAGATTCGTCTCAAGTTGCCTCGTGGTCTTTTTATGCCAGTCGAACGCACTGACATGTTAGAGCTACTAACACAACAAGACAAAATCGCCAATAAAGCGAAAGATATTTCAGGTCGTATTGTGGGCCGCCAAATGGGCATTCCGCTACAACTTAAAACCGACTTTATGATTTATCTGAGCCGCTGTATTGATGCGACCGCACAGGCCGCTAAAGCCATAGACGAACTAGATGAGCTGCTAGAAACAGGCTTTAAAGGACGTGAAATGGATTTAGTATCCGAGATGATTCACCAACTTGATATTATTGAAGATGATACTGATGTGATGCAAGCCAAGTTGCGAAAGCAACTGCAAGCCATTGAAGATGGCTATAATCCCATTGATATTATGTTCTTATATAAAATCCTTGAATGGGTAGGTGATCTGGCAGATCAGGCCGAACGAGTAGGTTCTCGTTTAGAGCTAATGCTGTCTCGTTCTTGAGCGACTAACAAGGTATACAAATGGATATCATCGCGAACTACGGCACCACTCTTATTTTGGTGGCGGCGCTCTTTGGCTTTTTTATGGCCTGGGGCATTGGTGCAAACGATGTGGCTAATGCCATGGGTACATCGGTAGGAACACGCTCGCTCACCATTAAGCAAGCAATTCTTATCGCTATGGTGTTTGAATTTGCTGGTGCTTATTTGGCTGGGGGCGAAGTTACCTCTACCATTAAAAATGGCATTATTGATTCAACGGCTTTTTCTGATCAACCCGACTTATTAGTATTTGGCATGATTGCCTCTCTTCTGGCATCCGGTACTTGGCTGTTACTGGCCTCTTACTATGGTTGGCCAGTGTCAACCACCCACTCTATTATTGGCGCTATTATTGGCTTTGCGCTGGTATCACTGGGGTCAGATGCGGTGCACTGGGGCAAGGTAGGGGGGGTAGTCGGCTCTTGGGTCATTACACCGGCACTGTCAGGGGTGCTAGCCTACTTTACTTTTATTAGCGTGCAGCGACTTATTTTTAATGCCGAAGACCCACTTGCTGCCGCTAAAAAATATGTGCCCGTTTATATCTTTCTTACCGTCATGGTGATTTGTTTAGTCACCTTAAAGAAAGGACTTAAGCACGTTGGCTTAGAAATGGGTGACCTAGAAAGCTGGGGAATGTCTATTGTTCTGTCGTTGATTGCCGCTATCTTGTGCGGGTTTTATATCAAGGGTAAAGAATACAATCCAAGCCATGACAAAAACATGTCGTACTCTAATGTAGAGAAAGTGTTTGGCATTTTAATGGTGGTTACCGCCTGTGCCATGGCCTTTGCTCACGGCTCTAATGACGTGGCCAATGCGATTGGTCCTTTGTCTGCGGTGGTGAGCATAGTACAAAGCTCAGGTGAGATTGCGGCTAAATCTAGTATTGCTTGGTGGATATTGCCTTTGGGTGGTATCGGCATCGTAATAGGCTTAGCCTCATTAGGCCATAAAGTGATGGCGACCGTGGGCACGGGTATTACCCATCTTACACCAAGCCGCGGTTTTGCCGCTCAACTGGCTACCGCTGCGACAGTGGTGATCGCATCCGGTACTGGCTTGCCTATTTCTACAACACAGACCTTAGTGGGCGCGGTTATGGGGGTTGGCCTAGCCCGCGGTATTGCAGCACTTAATCTTAACGTGTTGCGCAATATAGTGGTTTCTTGGATAGTGACCTTACCGGCAGGCGCGATTTTAGCCATTATATTCTTCTATATTATTCAGTGGTCTTTTAGCTAAATCACACTTTTTAGGGGGCATTCTTGCCCCCTGCTTCTTGTCCTCGTACTCTGCACCCATTACCATGACTTTATCGTTGAGACTGAAGGAATTTTAGGTGAAAGCAAAACTTCTTGTAGCACTGTTATGCTATCTACCATGGATATACATGGCAGAAGCGGCGGATCGTTATATTGCTGATGACGTGCACACTTTTTTACATGCAGGCTCTAGTAATAAGTTTCGTATTATTGGCTCTATTAATGCAGGCGAGCCTGTTGTAATGCTCGACCGTGATGCACAAAGTGAATACGTAAAAATTCGCGATGCTGAAGGCCGTACTGGCTGGGTTGATGGTCAGTTTGTGCAAAGTAACGAGAGCTTTCGCTCTAAGTTGCCCGCACTAGAAGCACAGTTAGAAGAAACTAAGCAGCTACTGAATACGGCTGATGATCGCCATCAGCAAGATATATTAGATAAAAGCTCCCGTTTAGCACAGCAAGACCAAGAGCTGGCTGAGTTAAGTACAGAGCTCACCGACGTTCGCCAACAACACGCCGCACTTAAAAAAGAAAATCAGCGCCTCACCAGCTTGATGGATGATAAAGAACATCAAATGCGCCTAGACTGGTTATTAAATGGCGGCATTGTCGCCGGTGTGGGGTTATTAGTGGGTATTTTCTTACCTATGATCCCACTGCGCCGTAAACGTAAAAATGGTCGCTGGATGAATTGATTTAGAAATAGCACCTAGTTAACAAACAGCGATACGCTTTATGTGATGCGCTGTACGCCTTACGCTTACCGCCGTACGAAAAGCCAGACTGGTTTTTCGTACGGCGTTTTTTTAAGCTAGGCGCGGCTATTACCCCTTCACGGCAAAGTGGCGGTTGGGTTTGCGATAGAAAGCTGATTAGAGGTTTTCTCTGTCGCTGGCCCATTTAAATGCCAACTCGCTCTCAAATATTGCCAAACAGCAGAGGCTAGCGCTGCTATTACCCTAGCCTTAGTATACGTTGAACCATAAGATCACCTTGTCCCCCGGTTAGGAGTGTTGTTATGTTTACTGTCGCTGCCGTCTTTGCCCCCGGTTACACCCCCAGTCACTTGCCCTCGCTTCGCCAAGCCATTACCGATCACTATATTATTGATGAAAACCACTATCTTGAGTCTTTATTAGCACAGTCACCGGACACGGGGCAGTCTTTGACGCAAACTCAGGAACAAGCCCATAAATTAGTGACTCGAGTACGCAAAGAAAGCGATGGCGGTGATGGTATTGACGCTTTTTTGCAGCAATACAGCCTAGATACTCAAGAGGGTATTATTTTAATGTGTCTGGCCGAAGCTTTGCTGCGTATTCCCGACAGCCATACCGCAGACGCGCTAATCAAAGATAAATTATCCGGCGCCGACTGGGCTAAGTATTTTCGTAAAAGCGATTCCACTTTAGTTAACGCCTCTACTTGGGGGCTCATGCTGACCGGCAGAGTCATCACCCTAGATAAAAATCAAGAAGGCCATCCGGCAAGTGTGCTTAACCGTATGATCCACCGCCTTGGTGAACCCATGGTGCGCTCTGCGATGTACGGTGCCATGAAAATCATGGGCAAACAGTTTGTGTTGGGCCGCACCATAAAAGAAGCCTTAACCGCCAGTCAATCTGCGCGGCGAGCAGGTTACACCCACTCTTACGATATGCTGGGTGAAGCCGCTATTACAGCGGATGACGCCGAACAATATTATCAAGAATATGCCAATGCTATTACCGCAGTAGGCAATAAGACACTCGATAAAACTCAGGCTCCCCGCCCATCTATTTCCATAAAATTATCGGCATTGCACCCCCGCTACGAAGAGGCCAACCGCGAGCGGGTATTAAGTGAGCTGTTAAACACCGTCCTTAAATTATTGGCATTAGCGCGCCAATTAGATGTGTTTGTCACGATAGATGCCGAAGAGATGGACCGCCTTGAGCTCTCCCTCGACTTATTTGAAGCACTATATCGCCATCCCACTAATCAGGGCTGGGGCGGATTAGGCATAGTAGTGCAAGCTTACTCTAAACGGGCATTACCCGTCTTGTGCTGGCTAACGGCCCTGGCTCGTGAGCAAGGCGATGAAATTCCGCTGCGCTTGGTCAAAGGCGCGTATTGGGATAGCGAAATAAAACTCTGCCAACAAGGTGGCATTAATGGCTATCCGGTATTTACTCGCAAAGCCGGCACCGATCTGTGTTATTTAGCCTGTGCCCGTTACTTATTAAGTGACGCCACAAAAGGCGCTATTTACCCACAGTTTGCGACTCATAATGCCCATACTGTGGTGTCGGTCATGGCCATGGCCGGTGGGCGAGACTATGAGTTTCAGCGCTTGCACGGCATGGGCGAAGAGCTCTATAACGCCGTATTAGCCGAGCAGCCTACATTAAACTGTCGCATTTATGCGCCTGTGGGAGCCCATAAAGATCTCTTGCCCTACCTAGTGCGCCGCTTGTTAGAAAACGGAGCTAATACCTCCTTTGTGCATAAGCTTGTTGATCCTACTACCCCCATTGATAGCTTGATCACCCCACCTCAAGTCTCGTTGGCCGAATGCGATTCGCTTGCCAATGACAAAATTCCATTGCCGCTGGCCATTTTCCCTGATCGCACCAACTCCGCCGGCCTCAATATGAATATAGAAGGTATTCGCACGCCCTTTTTTAACACCCTTAATCAACTTAAAGATAAGCAATGGCAAGCCGTAAACTATTCCAGCGAGCCACATAAGGTGTTGAGTCCACAAGACAGCCACCATCTCGTTGGACAAGTCAGCTTTGCCGATAGCGCCATGGCCGAGCAGGCCATTACTCAAGCGCAATCGGCGTTTGTGGCTTGGCGTGACACCCCCGTTGAACTGCGAGCACAAGCATTAGAAAAGCTAGCTGATTTGCTTGAGGCTCATCAAGCCGAGTTTGTGTCTTTGTGTACTCGAGAAGCCGGTAAGTTATTACAAGATGGCATAGATGAAGTGCGCGAAGCGGTGGATTTTTGTCGCTATTATGCCAATGAAGGTCGACGTTTAATGGCTGCGACCACTTTGCCCGGTTACACCGGTGAGTTAAATACCTTACAAGCCCAAGGTCGCGGCCCCTTCGTGTGCATTAGCCCGTGGAACTTTCCTCTGGCTATCTTTTTAGGCCAAGTGAGCGCCGCTTTAGTCACGGGCAATACGGTGCTGGCCAAGCCCGCTGAACAAACCAGTCTGATCGCTCAATTGGCCACCGACTTAGCTCACCAAGCCGGCATTCCGCCAACCGTATTGCAGCTGTTACCCGGCGAAGGAGCCACAGTAGGTGAGACACTCACCCAAGACTCACGCATTGCAGGGGTCTGTTTTACCGGCTCTACTCACACCGCGATGCGCATTAATCAAACCCTGGCCCAGCGCCAAGGGGCCATTATTCCGCTGATTGCCGAAACCGGTGGCCAAAACGCCATGATAGTGGACTCATCCGCCCTGCCCGAGCAAGTGGTGCGTGATGTAATACGCGCAGCCTTTCAAAGCGCGGGGCAGCGCTGTTCAGCATTGCGGGTGCTGTATTTACAAGAAGATATAGCCGATCGGGTATTAGCGCTCTTAACCGGTGCCATGGCCGAGCTGAGTGTGGGCGATCCGGCATTATGGGCTACCGATGTTGGCCCTGTGATTGATCACAACGCACAACAGGACTTAATGGCTCACCTCACGGCAATGAAAAAGGCGGGCAACACTATTATTGCCCAAACACCACTGAGCGATGCTTGTGCAAACGGCTTTTACATTCAACCCACCGCCATAGAAATTACCGCCATTAGCGAGCTGACCAAAGAACACTTTGGCCCTATTTTGCATGTTATTCGCTTTAAGGCCGCAGACATAGATACGGTTATTGATGATATTAATCACACCGGATACGGTTTAACACTGGGCATTCATAGTCGCAACGCAAGCTTTGCTGAACATATTGCTCAGCGGGCGAACGTGGGCAATGTGTATATTAATCGCGATCAAATTGGTGCCATGGTTGGGGTACAACCTTTTGGCGGCCAAGGCTTATCGGGCACAGGCCCTAAAGCCGGTGGCCCGCATTATCTCACTCGCTTTATCACTGAAAAAACCATCAGTAATAACACCACCGCCATTGGCGGTAACGCCACTTTGCTGTCACTAGGAGAAGGTTAAAAGATAGCGATACGTCATACGCCGTACGTAAAGACCAAACCTGTGTGTTTCTTTAACGTACAACTAAAAGCGTACAGCGTAAGGCGTATCGCTCCCGAAAGGGGCAGATGAATAGCGAGGTCATGCCCACATTATTACTATGGTTTAATGGCCAGTGCGCATTAAATAGGCTAGGCTCCTGTAAGCTTAATGGGATTCAAATAGCCCAAAGCCATTAACAAAATAATAAGCTGGGTTGTTTAGCTTGAGCTTGCATAAGTATATAGAGCATGGTGCAGCTCAATAACAGCCCCTATCTGGAACATTGTGTTACAAGGAGAGCGTCATGAGCCATTTAAGCCGACGCGATTTTTTTAAGGTAACCGGTGCCACCCTCGCCACCTCAAGCATGGCGATGTTAGGAATGACACCCACCCCAGCCGTGGCTGCTGCCCGGCAATATAAACTGCTGCACGCCAAAGAAACACGCAGCACCTGCCCTTATTGTTCTGTTGCCTGCGGGATTTTAATTTATACCCTGGGCGATGGAGCAAAAAACGCAGAGCCAAGTGTGATGCACATTGAGGGGGATCACGATCACCCCGTCAACCGCGGCACCCTATGCCCCAAAGGGGCCGGCCTAGTCGATTTTGTACACAGTCCCAATCGCTTAACTTACCCTGAATATCGTGCCCCAGGCTCAGATACTTGGCAGCGTATGTCGTGGGATGAAGCTTATCGCCGTATTGCCCGCTTAATGAAAGACGACCGTGATGACAACTTTATTCAGCAAACAGACGAAGGCAACACCGTCAACCGCTGGGTCACCACTGGCATGCTAGCGGCCTCGGCCAGTAGTAACGAAGTGGGCTACATTACCCACAAAGTGGTTCGCCCTATGGGAATGTTAGCATTCGATAACCAAGCACGCGTTTGACACGGTCCTACGGTGGCAGGTCTTGCCCCAACATTTGGCCGTGGCGCGATGACAAATCATTGGGTCGATATTAAAAATGCTGATGTCGTGCTGATTATGGGCGGTAACGCCGCAGAAGCACACCCTTGTGGTTTTAAATGGGTCACTGAAGCTAAAGCACATAACAACGCAAAATTAATTGTGGTGGATCCGCGCTTTAACCGCTCAGCCTCTGTTGCTGACTTATATGCGCCTATACGTACCGGCACCGACATTGTCTTTTTAGGCGGGGTCATAAAATATTTACTGGATACTAATCAGATTCAGCATGAGTACGTAAAAAATTACACCGATATGTCTTTCTTAGTCCATGAAGACTTTGATTTTGAAGAAGGTATTTTCTCTGGTTACGATGAAGAAAACAGCCACTACGATAAAGCCTCTTGGGATTATCAGCTAGATGAGCAAGGCGAGGTTATTAGTGATCCTAGCTTGTTGCATCCGCGGTGTGTTTATCAGCTGCTAAAACAACACTATCAGCGCTATACGCCTGAGATGGTGGAAAATGTCTGTGGTACACCGATTATTAAATTCAATCAGGTGTGCGAACTGCTGGCATCAACTCACACCCCAGACAGAGCCGGTACCATCTTATATGCATTAGGTTGGACACAGCACTCTATTGGTTCGCAAATTATTCGTACCGGTGCCATGTTACAGCTGTTGCTCGGTAATATTGGTATTGCTGGGGGTGGCATGAACGCCTTGCGTGGTCACTCTAATATTCAAGGCTTAACTGACTTAGGGTTAATGACCAACCTGCTACCAGGCTATTTAACGCTGCCCAATGAAGCGGAGCAAGATTTTGCCGGCTACATTGATAAGCGCGCCCAACAGCCGCTGCGTAAAAACCAACTCAGCTACTGGCAAAACTATAAAAAGTTCCATATCAGTTTAGCCAAAGCTTGGTGGGGAGATCACGCCCAGCCAGACAATGATTTTGCCTACAATTTATTACCTAAACTCGATAAACCCTACGATATGTTACAAGTTTACGAGTTGATGAATCAGGGCAAGATGAATGGCTATATTTGTCAGGGCTTTAACCCACTGGCCGCCGCCCCGAACAAAGCCAAGATGATTGAGTCTTTATCTAAGCTGAAGTTTATGGTGGTGATGGACCCGCTAGTGACCGAAACCTCAGAGTTTTGGCGCAATGCTGGTGAGTCAAATGACGTCAACCCTGCTGATATTGATACCGAAGTGTTCCGTCTGCCCACCTCTTGCTTTGCAGAAGAAGCGGGTACCTTAGTGAACTCAGGACGCTGGCTACAATGGCACTGGAAAGCAGCTAACCCACCGGGTGAAGCTCAAACCGACATTGAAATTATGGCCACACTGTATCAGCACATTCGCACCTTATACCAAGAAGAAGGCGGCACCTTTGCTGAGCCCATTACTCAATTGTCTTGGCCTTATGCCAACCCCTTTGAGCCCACAGCAGAAGAGTTAGCTAAAGAGCTAAATGGCCGTGCACTACGTGATGTAACAGACGCCAGTGGCCGGGTGATCCGCAAAGCCGGTGAACAATTATCAGGCTTTGGCGAGATGCGTGATGATGGCTCCACCTTAGGGGGGTGCTGGATTTATGCCGGCTCTTGGACCGAAGAAGGCAACAAGATGGCACGCCGCGACAGCAGTGATCCCACAGGTATTGGCCAAACCCTTAACTGGGCGTGGGCATGGCCGGCTAACCGTCGTGTGCTCTATAACCGTGCCTCTTGTGACACCCAAGGTCAGCCTTTTGATGCTAAACGTGCCTTAGTTCATTGGGACGGTGAGCAGTGGACAGGCGCCGATGTGCCCGATTATAAAGCCTCTGAACCGCCAGCGGCGGACATGGGTCCCTTTATAATGAACCCTGAGGGTGTGGCGCGCTTTTTTGCGAAAGGCCAAATGGCTGAAGGCCCCTTCCCTACTCACTATGAACCCTTTGAAACACCATTGGGCTATAACCCCTTGTTTAAAGACAATAGCAAGGCGACCAATAACCCAGCGGCGCGCGTGTTTAGCCAAGATAGGGCCACCATGGGCACCGTCAGTGACTTCCCCTATGTGGGAACCACTTACCGCTTAACAGAACATTTCCACTACTGGAGTAAGAACGTACTGTTAAACAGTGTGATCCAACCCGAGCAATTTGTGGAAATTGGCGCTGAGCTAGCCAAAGAGTTACGTATTAGTGAAGGCGACACCGTTAAAGTGTCTTCTTATCGCGGCTATATTAAAGCAAAAGCTGTGGTCACTAAGCGTATTCGCGGCTTAGACATTGATGGCAAGCGGGTACACCACATTGGCATTCCCATTCACTGGGGGTTTGTCGGTGTTACTAAACCCGGCTTTTTAGCCAATACGCTGACGCCGTCGGTTGGGGATGCAAACTCACAAACCCCTGAGTTTAAGTCCTTTTTAGTCAACGTAGAAAAGGTGTAAGGAGCAAAATATGTCTTCTCAATCAATGGATATTATACGTCGCTCAGCGACCACGACTCCTTCATCAAGTGTGCGTCAGTCCCCCGTGCAAGGCGGGGGCGTGGCTAAGCTAATTGATGTATCACAGTGTATCGGTTGTAAAGCCTGTCAGGTCGCTTGCATGGAATGGAACGACCTGCGCGATGAGGTGGGCCATAACGTGGGGGTATATGACAACCCCGCCGATATGACCGAAAACAGCTGGACTGTGATGCGCTTTGCCGAGTACGAAAAAGACGACGGTGACTTAGAGTGGTTGATCCGTAAAGATGGCTGTATGCACTGTGAAGATCCGGGCTGTCTAAAAGCCTGCCCGTCACCGGGGGCCATAGTGCAGCATGCCAACGGCATAGTGGACTTTAATCAAGAGCACTGTGTGGGATGCGGCTATTGCGTTACCGGCTGTCCGTTTGATGTACCGCGTATTTCTAAAAGCGATAAAAAAGCCTACAAGTGTAACTTGTGTGTCGATCGTGTCTCTGTGGGTCAAGAGCCTGCTTGTGTGAAAATTTGTCCCACCGGCGCCATCACCTTTGGCTCTAAGGATGACATGAAGCATCACGCTGATACGCGTATTGCCGACTTGAAATCCCGCGGCTATGACAACGCCGGCTTGTACGATCCCGATGGAGTGGGTGGCACCCATGTAATGTATGTGCTGCATCATGCCGATAAGCCTCAGTTATACAGTGGCTTACCTAAAGCGCCAAAGATCAGCGCGATAGTGTCGGCATGGAAAGGGCCCGCTAAACCCATAGGCGTTGCCGCCATGGTATTAACGGCACTGTTTGGTGCGGCGCACTATATTCGCAACCGCCCCTCTGAGGTCACAAAGGCGGATGAACTGGCCGCTAAACATGCAGCAGAGCAGGCAGCGAAGGAGAAAGATCATGGCTAACTACGATAAGGAAATTGTTCGCTATAGTGCGAATCAACGACTTAACCATTGGCTGATTGCCCTGAGCTTTGTACTGCTGGCCATTTCTGGTTTAGCGTTATTTCATCCTGCTTTATTTTGGATGAGTAACCTATTAGGAGGCGGTACTTGGACGCGGATTTTACATCCCTTTATTGGGCTAATTATGTTTGTTAGCTTCTTTAGTTTTGCGGTGCAGTTGTGGCGAGATAACCGCATCACTGAGGATGACAAACAATGGTTAAAAGCCGTGCCTAAGGTGATATCTCATCAAGAGGAAGGCGTGCCTGAAGCGGGCCGTTATAATGGTGGCCAAAAAGTCTTATTTTGGTCACTGATTATATTGATGATTGGCTTACTGCTATCGGGTGTGGTGATGTGGCGGTCGTATTTCGACTTTCCCGTTGGCTTAATTCGCTTTTCATCGCTGCTACACGCGCTGTTTGCCTTTGGCATTATTTGCGCCATTATAGTGCATGCTTATGCGGGCATTTGGGTGAAAGGTTCGGTACGCGCCATGACCCGAGGCACAGTAACACCGGGCTGGGCATGGAAGCACCACCGTAAGTGGTTTCGTAAGAAAATGCGCGATTCCTCTTCCAAGTAATACGCAAGCTTGCCAAAGCCCGTCACAATTGCCGCCAAATGAAGCCCCTCATTTGGCGGCCTTTATCTCTTTAGCCCGAGCCTGCTTTATTAAGGAGTGCCCATGCAACGAATTTTGACCCGCGGCGAAATAGAAAATCTCGATCGCACCCAAGTGGTACGACTGATGCTCCCAGAGCCAAATACTTTTAGCAGCCGTGCTAAGCGACTCAGAGACTTGGCTCCAGAAAACCCCATCCAAGATTATTTATTACTGATAGCCTTGCTTAGCGATGCCCAGCAACACGTCTTTGAACAAACTTGGTCTGTGCCTCAGCTTAACGAGCAACAACTGGCCCAAGCGCAAGCACACGGCATGCCGCCCTTTAGCGCCAGCAGCACAGTGCGAGATCCCGTTTGGCGGGACATGCTCACGGCAATCATTGCCCAGCTATTACCACAAAACACCCTACCCGAGGCGGTGTCTGACAACCTAGCACAACTTAGTGATGAGATAGCCACAGATCCTACCCCCATTGAGCAACAAGCCGATGCCTTGCTAAAGCAAGAGTTAGATAAGATAGATGCCGCTCGCGCGCCTTTTATTATGGCCGCCTTACAAGTGTATTGGGCTCACTTAGTGACTCAACTTGAGAGCCAACAAGTTCCGGCTCAAACGCCCTTTGGTACTTGCCCTTGCTGTGGCAGTCAGCCGGTGTCTAGTACTGTGCAATTGGGCGGGTCTAAAGAACAAATGCGCTACGCCACTTGCTCGTTATGTGCCAGTCAATGGCATATTGTGCGTGTCACCTGCACCCACTGCGAAGACACTCAAAACATTGCCTATCACACATTAGATACCGGCAGCCAAGCGGTTAAAGCCGAGTCGTGTGAGCATTGCCAGCAGTACCGTAAAATTTTATATCTCGATAAAGATCAGCACTTAGATGCTTTCGCCGATGATTTAGCAAGCCTACCACTAGATATTTTAATGGGTGAAGCCGAGTTTTATCGCGCCAACAGCAACCCTTACCTATGGCAAGTGGCTGAATAACGATGACTCACTCCTCCCCCGCAGTAGCCGCCTTGCACGCCTTAGCTCAGCCGGCTGATTTGCCAGCACTAGATAAAGTGTTGCACCAGCCAGCACTTAAACCCTGTATTGAGCAATATGGGCTGACCTTAGTGACGCAACAATTACGCGAACTGTTAGCGCAATTGCGCACTCAAGCTCTCAGCCAGCAGTTACCACTGACCCAGGTGGCAGCAGATCATATTATTGAGCAGCTGATTGCTAAGCTTGACCAAGTCACGCGCTCTGAGCTTAAAACCGTGATTAACTTAACCGGCACTGTACTGCATACCAATTTAGGCCGCGCTTTATTACCCGACAGCGCCGTGCAAGCCGTGGCTCAGGTACTCACTCAGCCTACTAATTTAGAGTTTGATTTAGACACAGGTAAGCGCGGAGACAGAGACACCTTAGTAGAAACGCTCATTTGCGACTTAACGGGGGCCGAAGCCGCCACTGTGGTGAATAATAATGCCGCGGCGGTATTGCTGATGCTAAGTGCTTTAGCCCCACAAAAAGAGGTGGTTGTCTCTCGTGGCGAGTTGGTGGAAATTGGTGGCTCATTTCGTATTCCCGATATTATGAGCAGTGCCGGCTGCCGACTCAAAGAGGTAGGCACCACTAACCGCACCCACTATGCCGACTATGAGCGAGCCATTGGCGAGCACACCGCCATGTTAATGAAGGTGCACTGCAGCAATTATGCGGTAGTGGGCTTTACCAAAGAAACCGCCCTGTCTCAGCTGGTCACCCTAGGGCAGCAGCATCAGATCCCGGTTACCATGGATTTAGGCAGCGGCACCTTAGTGGATCTCGCACAATGGGGGCTGCCCCATGAGCCCACCGTTAAAGAAACCCTACAAAGCGGCGTCGACTTGGTCACCTTTAGTGGCGATAAACTGCTGGGTGGCCCCCAAGCGGGCTTTATTGTGGGTCGTAAGGCCTTGGTGGATAAGATTAAAAAGCATCCGCTAAAACGCGCCCTTAGGGTGGGTAAGCTCACCATGGCCGCCTTAGAGTCGGTACTGGCGCTGTATCGTAGTCCAGAGCTATTACCCGAGCGCTTAACCACTTTGGGCTTACTGACCCGTGCACAATCAGATATACAACAACAGGCAAATACCCTGCAACCTAGCCTGCAACAGGCGCTAGGTCACGACTATCAAGTAAGCTGCGAGCCCATGTATAGTCAAATTGGCAGTGGGGCCATGCCGGTTGAGTCACTACCAAGCTTTGGCTTGGTGATCCGTTATCTCGGCCAAGCCAAAGCGGGCCGGCAGATCATGCAATTAGAGCGCACGCTACGCACTCAGCCTTTGCCTATTATTGGTCGCATTCATAAAGATGCCCTTTACTTAGATTGCCGTTGTTTATCTGAACAACAAGCCGATACGCTAAGCACCAACTGGAGCGCCACTCAGTTATGATTATTGGTAGTGCAGGTCATATCGACCATGGTAAAACCGCCTTAGTGCGTGCGCTAACAGGCGTCAACACCGACCGTTTAAAGGACGAGCAGCAAAGAGGCATTACCATTAGCTTAGGTTATGCCTACCAACAGCTTGATCATAATGTCACCTTAGGTTTTGTTGATGTACCGGGTCATGAGGGCTTAATTCATACCATGGTTGCGGGAGCGACTGGCATTGACTATGCCATGTTAGTGGTGGCAGCAGACGATGGCGTCATGCCCCAAACCCGTGAGCATATCGCCATATTATCGTTACTGGGGTTAACACAGGGCTGCGTGGTGATCACCAAGCAGGATAAAGCCCAACCCGAGCAACTGGCACAAACTCAACAACAACTCACCCAAGTATTAGCCCATAGTTTTTTAGCCGAGGCGCCGCGATTTGTGGTCGATAGTGTCTCGGGCTTGGGCATAGCGCAACTGAGTGCATTTTTACAACAACAGGCAAGCCAGCCGCAACCTGCCCCCCGTGATGGGCTATTTCGTTTAGCCATTGATCGCGCCTTTACTCTCGACGGCCAAGGCACTGTGGTCACCGGCACTGTGCACGGCGGCACCTTTGAGCTTAATGGGCCGCCGTCTAAATTGCGCTTAATGCCTGCTAATACGCCGGTAAGGGTGCGCAGCATTCATGCACAAAATCAGCCCAGTACCCACGCTACTGCCGGCCAACGCTGTGCTTTTAATATTGCTAATATAGCTAAAGAGGCCATTGAGCGCGGCGACTGGTTAGCCGATGAGCGCAGCTTTACTCCTTCAAAGCGTATCGATGTCGAGCTGAGCTTACTGGCTAATATAGCCAAGCCGGTTGCTACTTGGACTCCGGTACATGTCCATATCGGCGCCGCTCATCTTATGGCCAGAGTCGTTCCTTTAAGCAGCAACACCTTGCAAGCCGGAGAAAAAGGGCTGGCGCAGTTAGTATTTGAAGAAACTGTGTGTGCCATGCCCAGAGACCGCTTTATTATCCGCGATACCCAAGCCAAGCAGACCTTGGGTGGCGGCTGCGTGCTTGATGCCAACGGGCCAGACCGCAAGCGCCGTAGCCCTGCTCGGTTAAACTGGTTAGCCGCCATTGTCCGTTTTTTTGCAGATTATGAGCTGAGCCACTTGCTGAGTCACGCCCCCTATGGCATTGCCAGCCCCATTATGCAGCGCTTGATTGACACGAGCTTTGCAACACTTAACATTCCCAACAGTGCACTATGGGTCACACCTGCCAGTACTAAACACGCTGCAGTATTAATTGATTCAACACAATGGCAGGCACAACTAACACACATTATCGCCACGCTGGCACAAGCCCACCAGCGCTACCCTGACGAGCCCGGCATAGAAGGGGCTCGTCTGCGCCGCATGACAGATCCCGCCATGCCACTGGCGTTATGGCAAAGCGCATTGCAGCAGCTAGTAAAAGAGCAAAAGTTAATACTGCAAGGGGCTTGGTATCGCCTTCCTGAACATACGGTGAGCTTAAGTGGCTCTGAACAAGCACTGGCAGAGCGCATTCTTCAGTTAGCACAGTTAGGTCAGTACGACCCCCCTTGGGTGCGAGACATGGCAAGTCAACTTGAAACACCAGAACAAGAGATCCGTCAATTAGCTCGCAAGCTGGTGCAGCAAGGTCTGCTATACCAAGTGAGACCCGACTTGTTTTATCATCATCAGCAGATTGAGCAGCTAGCGACATTACTGCGCGACTACCCTATCAACCAAGGAGTAAAAGCCGCTGAATTGCGAGACCAACTACAGCTAGGTCGTAAGCGGACACTACAAATACTTGAGTTTTTTCAACGAATTGGCTATAGCCGTCGCTTACAAGATCGACATGTGATCCGAACCGACAATATGCTATTTACAAGCTAGTATAATGTAGGCATTGTTAAGGTATATGTTGATGGATAATGCCATCATATTTTTGGAAAGTAATCGTATCCGGTGGTGCGGCTGGGCTTCAAACCCAGTTGGGGGTGTTAGACGCTCCCAGGTAAGTTCGACTCCTACTACTTTCCGCCATTGCATTGCTCTCATCTTTTTGCGCAGGACGATATAATGGACGATGCGCTGTTTGAACAGATGCCCCCCAGTCAAGCCGTTAATACCCACGCTGGCACAGCACATACACTAGCCAATGAAGTTCCCTTAGCCATTACCCTTAATGGTGTGAATCATGCAGTGATGATGGTGAGCCCTTATCAGTTAGAAGCTTTTATCATTGGTTTCTTATTAACTGAAGGCATTATTGAGCACCACAGGGATATTCACGACTTTGAGTTTATTCGCCAACACAGCGCCATTATCGCCAATATCACCTTGGCCAATCGCTGCCATCAGCCGTGGCAGGCGCAAAGGCGAAATTTAGCCGGTCGCACTGGCTGTGGCTTATGCGGCATCGAATCGTTACAGGCCGCGCTGCCTGATCTTCCGCCTTTAGCCGCCAGCTC
Organism: Oceanisphaera sp.; assembly: GCF_052084945.1. Lineage (NCBI taxonomy): Bacteria > Pseudomonadati > Pseudomonadota > Gammaproteobacteria > Aeromonadales > Aeromonadaceae > Oceanisphaera > Oceanisphaera sp. Next base: position 5,390 of record NZ_JBQDEX010000018.1, on the reverse strand, counting down.
ATTGCCCAGCACACAGGCGTTAATGGGGTTACGCGACCAGCTTTCTGAATGGCAAACATTGAATCAAGATTGCGGAGCCTTACATGCTGCTTTTTTTGCCGATACACGGGGTAAAATACAGCATGCTAGCGAAGACGTGGGCCGACATAATGCCCTAGACAAGCTCCTAGGTTGGCATCACCGTCAGTCAGATCACGGCATGGGCATTATCTTAGTCACGAGTCGTTGTAGCATAGAGCTGATTCTAAAAATGGTGCGTACCCAGCAACCCACATTAGTCACACTCAGCCCACCTACCACGCTTGCCGTTACCCAAGCTCGGCACTATCAACTTAACTTGATACATTTACCCTACCAGCAAGCACCCAGAGTCTATGCCGCGTCGGGTATATAATCTAACATTGCCCGACTCAGCCGACCCAAGGAATAAGGCTGCTATTCAACCTAGATAACATACTGACTTGGCTGGCATACATTAAGGAATCACCTTTGGATATTTATTTAGTAGGCGGCGCTGTGCGAGACGCGCTATTAGGCTTAACCGTTTACGACAAAGACTATGTGGTGGTCGGTGCCAAGCCAGAACAATTGTTGCAGTTAGGCTACCAACAGGTAGGCAAAGACTTCCCGGTATTTTTACACCCGCACAGTAAAGATGAGTACGCACTGGCTCGCACCGAGCGCAAGGCCGGTCGTGGCTACACCGGCTTTATCTGTGAATTTGGCCCTGAGGTGACCTTAGAAGATGATTTAAGCCGGCGCGACCTTACCATTAACGCCATAGCCCAGCAGCAAGATGGCACGCTAATAGACCCCTATGGCGGCCAACAAGACATTGCTAATCACAGCTTACGCCATGTGTCTGATGCTTTTATTGAAGATCCGTTACGGGTGCTGCGGGTCGCTCGTTTTGCGGCTCGCTTTCATCGGTTAGGGTTTAGTGTGGCTCCAGAAACGCAAGTCCTTATGCAGCAAATGGCGACGAGTGGCGAGCTAACTTACCTCACTGCCGAGCGCGTGTGGAAAGAGACAGAAAAAGCTTTGGCCTGTGATCAGCCGCAGGTGTTTTTTGAGGTACTGCACAGCTGTTATGCTCTTCAAGCATTATTCCCCGAACTAGCAACAGCCAATGCTGCAGGCATGGCACCCGCTTCGCTACCGAGCTTATTGCGCAGTGTCGCCCTTAGCGCAAGTCTTGCTTGTCGTTTTGCCGTTTTATGCCAGCAGTTAGACACAGCCGCCATTAATGATTTATGCCAACGCATCAAAGTGCCCACTGAGTATAAAGAGTTGGCCTTATTGGCCAGCCGTTGGCATCGCCACATTCACCACCTTGGCCAGCCAAGTTTAGCTCAGGCTCAAGATATTTTAGCACTGTATCAAGCCACCGATGCTTGGCGCCGACCGGAGCGTTTTCAGCAATTACTGCTGTGCGCTCAAGCCGACTCTGGCCGGGATAATTACCCCCAGCGCACCCTATTATGGCAGTGGTTTAATACGCTAAAAACCATTACCGCCCAGCCCTTTGTTG
>NZ_JBQDEX010000018.1:0-3759 GCF_052084945.1 Oceanisphaera sp. | reverse complement strand
CTTACAGCTGGCCTGACATAACCACAAACAGTAGCGCGCCTAACCCTAAGCGATACCACACAAAAGGCATGACACCAATACGATTAATCAGCGTTAAAAACAAATGAATACACGCCAGTGCACTCACAAATGATACCACTACCCCTAAGCCAATCGCACCCCAAGGAATAGCAGCACCTGCACTTAACAAACCCGTGGCCTGATGGCTGCCCGCTAAAAAGATAATGGGGATAGACATCAAAAAAGAAAAGCGCGCTGCTGCATCTCGCGTCATACCAATCATTAGCCCAGCAGTTAAGGTAATACCACTGCGAGAAGTCCCCGGGATCAAAGCCAAAGCCTGAGCACAACCTAACCATAAGGCACCACGCCAACCGGTTTGATATTCGCCCTTATAGAGTTTAGCGGCCTTATCTGCCCACCACAGCAATAACCCAAAGACGATAGTGGTGACGGCAATCACCCAGCCCGAGCGTAAAAAGTCGGCAATTAATCCGCCAAATAGCACACCCACAATACAAGCAGGAATGGTGGCCAAAATAATACACCAAGCCAGTTTAGACTCTGCATTTTGTGCTTTTCCCCTAATCGAACTTAACCAAGCCACTGCCAAACTTGCCACTTCTTGACGAAAGTAATACACAACGGCAAGTAAACTGCCTAAGTGCACAGCAACATCAAATGCCATGCCCTGATCTTCCCAGCCCAATAATACTGAGGGCAAAATAAGGTGTGCTGAGCTAGAGATAGGCAGGAACTCAGTAAAGCCCTGAATAAGAGCCAACAGTATGGCGTGCACTTCCATCGAATAATCCTTTAAGTTTATATCATCAATACGTTAACCACATAAGATGACAGTCTAATGACAACTAGGTTCCCTAATGGCTCTTGATGTACTTTTAAGCACAGTAACGTTAAGCAAAACGTTCAATTTCCACCCCCACACCAGCGGCATTCGCCACCGCAGTTGGCTTAGTTAAACGCACTTTAACTGACTGCACGGCAAAGCGATCAAGAATTAATTCAGCCACTCGTTCAGCCATGGTTTCTACCAACTCAAATTGATGCTGCTCGGCATACTCAGTCACTAGCTGCGACAAAGTGGCATAGTCTAGTGCTTTATTAATATCGTCATCAGCGGCCGCTGGGGCATTATCGTGGCCCATTTCTAAATCAAAACGCAGCTTTTGCTGAATGCCTTTTTCCCACTCATAAACGCCTATGGTCGTCAGCACTTCTAGACCTTGTACAAACACTTTATCCATCGTCTCTATCTTCTGTTAAGCTGGTGATTACGTTCGCAATCGAGTTGCGTCGGCTAGCAAAAAGCCTTGTTTATAACTCTGGTTTAGCCTGCCAATCGCTCGGTTTAGGCTCGCAATAGTAACGGATTGATCCCGAGGTATAAACCGCAATGACGGCCCTCATTTTCTTTATGATTGTACTCGCCTATCTGGGGGGTTCTGTCTCCAGCGCTGTGCTGATCTCACGTCTTTATCGCCTGCCCGACCCGCGCCAACATGGCTCTGGTAACCCAGGCGCCACCAATGTGCTGCGCACCGGTAATCGCAGTGCCGCAGTATGGGTATTATTACTGGATATAATGAAAGGCACGCTGCCCGTGTACTTGGCGTGGTTTTTAGATATCAGTCCACTCTACTTAGCATTTATTGGCATGGCTGCTTGCTTGGGTCACATGTTTCCAATTTTTTTCCATTTTAAAGGCGGTAAAGCCGTAGCCACCGCCCTTGGCACCCTACTGCCTCTAGGCATGGACATGACCGGCCTTATGATGCTGACCTGGTTAATCTGTTTAGGCTTATTTGGATACTCTTCACTGGCTTCTTTGCTAACTGCCTTAGTGGCGCCACTGTATGTGTATTTTATCAAGCCAGAGTACACTCTTTCCGTCTCACTACTATCTTGCCTGATTATTTTACGTCATCACACCAACATTAGTCGCCTTTATCACCGCCAAGAAAAACCTATTATCGACCGATTCAAACGAGAAGATAAGACAGGTGAGGAGTAATGGGTGAAGAGTAAAGAGGACAACACAAACCTAAGCGCCAAATCTAACGTGCCACGGAACTCACGAACTAAAGACCATTTAAAAACAACCAGAGCTTATAATATAAGGCCTTAATTAATAAGATATTATCTTAGCTTCCGTGTTCTTGCGTGTATTCCGTGGCAAGAAAAATCTTTCGTCTGTAACGCTCTTAGCTGGGCGCCGGGCGCTTGGTGCTCGGCGCTGCTGTTAAACCGCGGTTAGCTCATCTAGCGGCCAGCGTGGGCGAGCACGCACAGCTAATGGTTCTATATCGCCGGCTCTTAATCGCTGTAAGCCAGCAAAAGCAATCATGGCGCCATTATCGGTGCAATATTCATTGCGCGGATAAAAAGCCTCCCCATTCAGACTTGCCATTAACTCACTCAACTGAGCACGTAACGACACATTGGCACTTACGCCCCCCGCCACTACTAACCGATTTAAGCCCGTTTGCTTTAAAGCGCGCTTACATTTAATAGCGAGCGTATCGACCACTGCTTGTTGAAACGCATGGGCAATATCAGCGCGAGTTTGTGGATTATCTCGACCTGCCGCGACTTCTTCAGCCATGGTGGTCGCAGTCGCCGTTTTTAATCCTGAAAAACTAAAATCTAACCCTGGCTTAGCCGTCATAGGGCGCGGAAAAATAAAACGATTAGGTGTACCCGCCTCTGCAAGCTTAGCTAAGCGAGGACCGCCTGGATAATCTAAGTCCATTAATTTAGCCGTTTTATCAAAGGCTTCACCGGCGGCATCATCAACCGACTCCCCTAATATTTCATAACGCCCTATCCCATCAACACGCACTAACAAGGTGTGGCCACCAGACACTAACAACGCCACAAACGGAAACGCGGGGGCATTTTCTTCTAACATAGGTGCTAGCAAATGCCCTTCCATGTGATGCACCGCCACTGCTGGCTTATTCCATGCAAAAGCCAGACTACGACCAATGGTCGCCCCTACCATTAACGCCCCCATTAAACCGGGCCCTGCGGTAAAGGCCACGCCATCAATGTCATCTTTGCTGCAACCGGCATCGGCCAATGCAGCTTCAATTAAGGGGATGGTTTTTCGAATATGATCACGACTCGCAAGCTCTGGCACTACGCCGCCATAGTCCGCATGCAATGCCACTTGGCTATATAATTGATGAGCCATAATGCCCAGCTTATCGTCATAAATGGCGATACCAGTTTCATCACAAGAGGTTTCTATTCCTAATACACGCATGTTAGTCATTCAAAGCTGTCGAAAAAGTGGGAGTTATGTTACCCTCTCAATGATTTTTTAACCAGCGAACCTCTGTGGGACTTTACTTTAGGTTAGGGTTCAGAGTAGAATTTCGCACCATTTTTATTAGTCAGACTGGTTTATAAAAAACCAGTTAACCGAGGTGAGAGGCACATGCCAGTAATTAAAGTACGTGAAAACGAGCCGTTTGATGTAGCTCTACGACGCTTCAAGCGCTCTTGTGAAAAAGCCGGTATTCTTTCTGAAGTACGCCGTCGCGAGTATTACGAGAAGCCAACAACAGAGCGTAAGCGCGCTAAAGCAGCTGCTGTTAAGCGTCACGCTAAGAAATTGTCTCGTGAAAACGCACGTCGCATCCGTCTGTACTAAGTTGTTATTGATCTCATGTCCTTAAAAGAGCAACTCTCTGAACAGCAAAAGATTGCCATGCGTGCCAAAGACAAGGCGCGCCT
>NZ_JBQDEX010000017.1:0-29062 GCF_052084945.1 Oceanisphaera sp. | reverse complement strand
AAATAAGCGCGTTTGCATAGATGTCATTTGTCGTTGAATTAGCTGTTATGAGTCAGCAATCTACCAGCCACGGTGTCAATTTGTAGAGTTATCTTGGCGGAAGTTGCGCAGTAAAAGGGTAATACCGGCATCGCCTGTCGGAGAACGTGCAAATGTGCCTAGTTTGGATTTTAAGGTTTGAGATCTCTGTTCGGCATCTTCTGATCATTCAGCGTATTTCGTCCAATGTTGGCAGCGGCAGAACGGGCGTTTTATCTGATACCCACGGAGTACGCAGGTAAGTTTTTACTCTTACTTTAAGCTCATAACAAGGCCAATCACAAACGCCAGCAAGCTGGCTGGACTCGCTACGCTCGCCTGTGTTGGCGGCGTTAACTGGCTCGTTTGGTTAAGCCCTTTTTCCAGTTTGAAGCAATAAAGTCTTCAGGCAGTTTTGCTTGCCGCGTCGAATTCAAGCATCGATTGAAAGATCTTAGCTTCATCTTGGTGTTTTCAGTAAAGTTAGGCGATCACTTGCAGTCTTTGGACTTATGACTTTTTTCGGCCTTGGTTCGCCGTGCTCATAGCAGCATTAGCAGCTCGCCAAGTTAACAAGTCGCCCAAGTCGGACGCTCGTACCTCGCGCCGCTTGGCTCAAGCGTTATATTCCACCCAGCTTCAACCCAGCTTCTCGGCGACAAGCTTGCAATAGTTTTGTAACTGAATTTTCGCAGCGTATGGTTCTTGCTATAGCTACCGAACCTATAAGCATTGCGGTTATTGATAAAATGTCATCTTCATCGCAATCTACATAGCTAATAGCGTATTCCAAAATTGCTTTGTTCATACCATCATAGACCTTTGCATAGGTTGCTCTTGTTTCTTCATTTTGCATGACTATATCCGTGGCCAAGAATGCAAGCGGACACGGGTATTCACCCCGTACATGTTCCAAACTAAGGTATCCATCAAGCAGTAGGCATAACCACGCCTTATCGGTGGTACCATCTGGCTTAAGTTCGGCAAGCTTAGTACCATTGGCTGCAAATTCTAACGACTCACGATACAACTCCGCCTTGCTGTTGAAGTGTGCATAAAATGCCCCTCTGGTGAGCCCGCAATCTTTCATCACTCCGTTCACAGTAACACCATCAAAGCCTTTGATTGTGAATAGCCTGAATGCGCTTTCGAGAATCCGTCTACGAGTGTTTTCCTTATGTTTTTTTGTGTATGGCATGAGTTCCTATGCGTTTATATTTTAATATGATCTGTATCATATATTATATCTAGCTTAATATGCAGCCTTAACTTAAATTGGTAAATGTAAGCAATGGTTATATTTAACGGAGGTGATGAGTTGAGTAAAATAAAAGGTGGTTGTCATTGTGGTGCTGTTACTTGGGCGTTTTCTTTGCCGATAAAGACTGTCGTTAAGTGTCATTGTAATAATTGCAGAAAGTTGCAGGGTAGTGATTATAGCTCTTGGGTTGTGGTGCCTCAGTCGCAGTTTGAAGTGCTTTCTGGTCAAGATGTAGTTTCTTTATATAAAGCAAACGAGACATCTAGCAAGTCATTTTGCTCAACTTGTGGCTCAGCAGCTTACTTGGTAAATGGTAAGCACTTTCCAGGAAACTTTGTATTGCCACTTGGTGCCGTCAATAACTATGCAAACGAACTTGTGCCGCAAATCCAAGTTTATACAACAGACAAAGCCGCTTGGGTAAACTTGCATGAAGATGAGCCTGTATTTAGCTAAAAAATATAACAAGGCCAATCACAAACGCCAGCAAGCTGGCTGTACTCGCTACGCTAGCCTGTGTTGGCGTCGTTATATTCCTCTCTTATTCCGTATTTTATCCGTACAAATTGAATGAGCTTTAAGGGTGTACTATACTCTTTAAAGTTACGGAATAGATCCGTACGTAGGAGGAACTATGGCAACGGCACGTTTAGATATCCGCCTTGATGAAGAGATCAAGGCAAAAGCCGAAAAAGCATCGGCTTTACTTGGTTTAAAAAGTCTCACTGAATATGTTGTGAGACTTATGGACGAAGATGCGACTCATGTTATTGAGGAGCATGAAAGTATTATGGTGAAAGACAATGTCTTTGACGAGTTTATGGCTGCGTGCAATCAAGCAAAAGCACCGAATCAAGCTTTGCTTGAAGCTGCCAAGTTTACAGATGAGAGTAGTATTAAGTGAGTTGGGGTAAAGAGTTCATAGAGCTTAGTAAGTCAAAGCATGATCGCAACTCATTTGACTGTGGTGAGCAAGAGCTAAACACCTTTATCAAAACTCAAGCGGTAAAGCATATGCAGGCAGGTATTAGCCGAACAATGGTTTTACCTAGTGCTCAACCACTGTTAAATCAAAAATTTGCTATTTGTGCATTTTATAGTGTTGCACCGAGCTCAATCAGCCGAGAAACATTACCAGCACAATTAGCTAAGAAACTTCCTAGGTATCCAATTCCTGTTTTTCTTTTGGCTCAATTAGCTGTGCACAAAGAGTTTCATGGCTCTGGGCTTGGAAAGGTTAGCCTAATTCGAGCACTGAAGTACTTGTGGGAAGTGAATCACCATATGAGGGCATACGCAATTGTTGTGGACTGTCTGACTGATTCCGCTCAAGCGTTTTATACGAAGTTCGGCTTTGAAGTCTTGTGCGAACATAATGGGCGTATTCGTATGTTCTTACCAATAAAAACGGTAGAACAGCTTTTTAATCAATAGGCTTCGAATATCACAAAGCATTCAAGTTTATTAGCCGACGTTACTGATGGCCATCATGCTCTTTTATACAAAAGCCCTGTGCATTAAGCGCAGGGCTTTTTTTGTGCCCGTTATTATGCTGCGGCTTTTCGCTTGTTATCACAGAGCAGCCAGTAGACGAGGGCAGATAAGAGGGCGCAACCACTCATGGTGCTCAGCATATATAAAGGCGAGGTGTCTGGCAGTGCCGACACAAAAGCTGCTGCCAGTGCCGCAGTGCCAAAGCGCAAGGTGCCGGCGAGTGAAGAGGCAGTACCGGCTAAATTGGGTAAGTTGTTGAGTAAGCTTGCCATGCTATTACTGCCTATGGTGGAAATGACCCCGACATACATCATAATGGGCACCACCACAGACCAAAGGCCTAGGCCAAGTAAAGGGCCGAGCGGCATTAGTAAGCCGGCTAATAATTGCAAGCTTAGAGCCAAGCGCAGCATAGTGCGTGAGCCTAAGCGGCGTACCCAGCGCCCATTAAGGGTGGTAAAAAGCATCAGGCTTATCACATTAAGGCCAAATAAATAGCCAGTATGTTGAGCAGACACTCCATAAATATCGATATAAATAAAAGAAGCGCCGGTTAAAAAGGCAAACATACCCGCAAAGGAAAAGGCGCCACATAACATATAGCCTAATGCTATAGGGCTACAGAGCAGGCGAACATAACTGCGCAATATAGAGGCTAAATGCAAAGGTTGGCGTCGAGCTAAGGGCAGGGTTTCGGGTAATTTAAGGCTGCTAAAGATGGCAACCAGTACCGTGATGCCCGTCAGCACCCAAAAAATAGACCGCCACCCAAACCAGTGGGCTAAGTGCCCACCCAGCATGGGGGCAATTAATGGTGCCAGCGTCATCACCAGTGTGATGTAGGCCATGGTGCGCGCAAAGTTTTCTCGATTAAATAGATCACGTACTAAGGCTTGCACTACCACGGCCGAGGCTGCGCCGGCAAAGCCCTGTGCGCCGCGTAGCCAAGTGAGGCTTTCTACGCTGGTAGCCATGGCACACAGCATGGCGGCGATAGCAAATACCAGCATGCCCCCTAATAATACGGGGCGTCGGCCTTTGGCGTCTGATAAAGGGCCAAACAGTAATTGACCCAATGCAAAGCCGCCTGTGTATGCGGCAAGGGTTGCCTGCACTCGGTGTGAGTTAGTCCCTAGTGTGTCGGCAATGGCTGGCATTGCGGGCAGGTACATATCAATGGCCAGAGGAGTTAAGCCCGACACAGCGCCTAATAAAATAATTAATGGCAGTGTGGCGTTGGTTGCTGCTTGGGGAGAAGATGGCATGGTGCAAAGGTTTCCTATAGGTAAAGCTTGTCTCCTTTAGCGTACAACTAAGCACTCAATCCTTGTACTTGGTGACAGAGTATAAACGATGCATGCTGAAATAGAGACATTTAGTGTTTGCTGTAACAAGGCTTCTTGGGTCTGTCGTGCTTGCAACCAAGGTCAAATAATAATACTGTATGTATATACATGAAAGGGGTGGGTTATGGCAGTTGAAATACAGTATCTTGTAGTAAGAAACGGAATCGAGAAAATGACATTTACTAATAAAAAAGAAGCTGACGCCTATGATCGTCTGCTTGATTTAGCCGAACATCTAGATGAGGTATTAGCGGATGCGCCTATTAGTTTAAATGAGCATGATCGCGAATCATTAGCACTGTATTTAGCAAAAAATCAGGCATTGTTAAGCGGGCCGAAAAAGAAACCAGTGAAAAAAGCCAATAAAGCGGCGTCGGCTAATGGTAATGCCACGAGCACTGAGCAAGCAGCGACCGTGGCTGATGGTGGCGATAAGGTCACTGCCATAGCCTAAGCAATGCCGTTATAAGCACTTAATTGTGACCACATAATACGCGATAGACTTCATCAATGGAGTCTTGCTGTTGTTTGGCGTACAAGTCACATTCATCTAATACTGGGCAACCCAAGGCGTGTTCAAAGGCGGCTTGACTGGCGCTTTGTTGGTATTGACGCTGCGGTTGGTCTCCTAAATTAGATTGAAAAATGCCCGCAGCACTCACAGGTAAAAAGTCTTCATAAATAATTGGGGTAGCCCTTACCCAACCTTGGTCTATGAGCGAGGCTAACGAGTCACTTGCACTTAAGCTGCCTGCTTGTTCTTGCCCAGCTTGGGTGACTTGATAGCGAAAGTAGCCCAGTTGTTGGGTACGCAAACTGAGCTCATCATCGGGAAACTCTGCAAAAATATCGGTGAGTTGCGCTTGGTGCTTATGATTATTTTGTTCAGCCGCGGCCAAGGTGTGACGAGCACGACTGAGTAATTCATCATACAGCACTCGCCCCTTAGGCGTTAATGCCATGCCTCTTTGTTCTACCTCGCCAAAACGTGCACTGTGAGTGCCCGGCTGGGCCTGAGTTTTCTTGGTATCTTCCCCCACAAACAGCACTGGCTCTTCTAATGCTTTAAAACTGGTTTGGCGCAATAGAATCGGGCAGCGTCGACGGGGAGGGCCTTCAATAATGGTTTTAGGTGTCATGCCATAAGCGGGCATTTTTTGTTGTACCGCGTCTATATCTAGGGTTCTGGGTGTTAGGTGGTTGATATGAGGGCCATTAAAGCAAACCACATCTGCCAGCAGCGGGTGTACTGTATTGAACTGCTGATAGGTGGCTAAAGACACACTTGCGTGCTGTTGCCAACGAAACGTCTCAAGTATTTCACTCACAAATTGATGGGCTTGCGCTGTGCTTAAATGGCCTACAGACTCGGCCTGACTGAGCAGTAAGCGCGCTTTTGCAGTAAAAATATCTCGCTTCGCTAACAGGCTTTGTGCCTGCTCTCTGAGTTCGCTGTCTTCTATAAGATCGAGTCTGAGGAGTGAGGTGAAAATACGAAACGGATTTTTTTGCAGTGAATTCTCATCTATGGGGCGAAAGGCGGTGGAATGCACCGGCACCCCCGCCGAGGATAAGTCGTAATAGCCCACAGGGTACATGCCCATTAAGGCAAACATACGGCCCAGCATATTTAACTCTTCCGCCGTGCCCACTCTAATCGCCCCATGGCGCTCTAGGTGTAATCTGTCTTGCTCATTATTAAGTGCGACCTGAGCGGCTATGTCAGGCTCGGTGTGCAGTGTGTGCTGATTTATCTCTTCTACCAGTTGTACTAGGGTGGCGTATTGGGGAACTTCTTGCTGATACATCTGTGACATAGCATCAGAAAAAAGGGTGCGAATATCGTCAGCAGATAAAGAAAAGTTCAAAGCCATAGCGTGATCATCCTTTATGCGAGCGTTGTTAACCAAAGACCTGTCTTGATACTGTAGCTATCTGAGATATTTTTACCAACTTTGCCTGTGCCAGTCGGTGTGATGAGTCTGCCCTAACTAAAGATAAACCGCCGATAACAGTATTGTGCTTTGATTATGTAATAATGATATAGATCAATATTATTTAATAATAATCAATAACTAAGGAGCAGTATTGATAATGGATATTATCCTGATCTTGGGGTTAACTTTGTTGGCAGGGATGGCCATGCCAGTGGGGGCTTTTATTGCCAGTAAAGACCATGTATGGCCCAGCTGGCTAGAAGATGAGTTTCGCCACGGTGTGGCCGCCTTTGGCGGTGGCGCCTTGTTGTCGGCGGTAGCCTTGGTGTTAGTGCCAGAGGGCACGGCTAAGTTATCTTTGCTAAGTGCTGTGTTGTGTTTTGTCGGAGGGGGCATGGCATTTATGGTGCTGGATATTGTGCTCTATAAACTCAATACGCCTGCCAGTCAGTTAGCGGCTATGTTGGCCGACTTTATTCCTGAATCTTTGGCGCTTGGGGCTGCATTTGCATTGGGTGGTATGGGTAATGCGTTATTGCTGGTCATGTTAATGGCGCTGCAAAATATGCCTGAGGGCTTTAATGCTTATCGAGAATTAGGTGTTTCGGGTCGGTTTAATGGCGGCAAAATTATTATTATTTTTGCGCTAATGGCTTTGCTAGGCCCAGTTGCAGGGCTGTCTGGATATGTGTGGCTAGCGGATGCGCAAACCTGGGTGGCGGGCATTATGCTGTTTGCTGCCGGTGGCATTTTATATTCGGTGTTTCAAGATATAGCTCCACAAGCGGTATTAGAAAAGCATTGGGCACCGCCCATGGGGGCGGTACTAGGCTTTGTGCTGGGAGTGGCAGGGCACATGTTGGTTTAATCACCTAGGCAATAAAGCGGACGGACTAAGATAAATCAGTCAGAAGTGAGGGGGCTAAGTTGTGAGTGTTGCTCTTGTCCCCTAACACCTCACCCTTTATCGATTTCTACTTTCGACGTCTGTGGGCCGTTCGCGATGGTTGAGTACTTCAGGAACCGTTTCAAGGTGATCAGCTTCAAACAAGGTTTCTAACTCGGTGCGAGCTTGGCGCGCGGTTTGAAACAGGGCGGCCTCGTCATCGTAAAATTCATGCTGTTGTTTAAGTACCCGCTCGTCATGTTCACGAAATCGCTGTAAGCGAGCCTCTATTTGTGCTTCTTTTAGCCCTAAGCCTTGTAGCACCTGGCGGCTCATTTCAAGGCTTGAATGAAAGGTTTCACGTATAGGGGTGGCACCTAAATCCCATAATTTATGTACATGCTGGCGGTTACGTGCGCGGGCAATAACATGCATGTGAGGGTAGCGTTTGCGAATGGCCTGTGCAGTGTGCAAATTAATGTCTGGATCGTCTGTTGCCACAATAAAAAATTCAGCTTGCTCGGCCCCGGCACTGCGCAACACGCCTGCGCGCAGTGGATCGCCATAATAAATGGCAATATTGTCGAGGCTGCGGGTAATGCTAATAGTGTCGACCTCGGTTTCAAAGGCAACAAAGGGTACCCGTTGGGCGCGCAATACCCTAGCCACAATTTGCCCCATGCGTCCCATGCCAATGATAACGGCGCGCGGATGATGATCGTCCACCTCTTCATATTCAGGCGGCACCTTGGGGGTGACGGGGGCGTGCGTTAGTCGGTGTGATAACAGCAATAAAATGAGAGGGGTGAGTGCCATCGACAGTGTAATGGCCATTACGAGCATGTCGTGCAGCTCTGCATTAAACAGAGTATTGTCTTTGGCTAACCCAAATAATACAAAGGCAAACTCACCGCCTGCAGCCAATAATAGCCCTAGTTTAAGGGCGCTGAGTGTATCTAATTTGCCGATTAGGCGGCCTACCACAAACAGTAGCGGAAGTTTGAGTGCCAATAACAGTAATGCTAAGCCGATAATAATGACAGGGTGTATCAATAACAGGCCTAAATCGGCACTCATGCCTACGCCAATAAAGAACAAACCCAGTAGTAAGCCCTTAAAGGGTTCTAACTGTGACTCTAGCTCGTGGCGATACTCTGAATCAGCTAGCAGCATGCCGGCTAGAAATGCTCCCAGCGCCATCGAAACATGGGCCCACTCCATTAGCCAAGCGGTACCCATTACCACTAACAGGGCGGTGGCGGTAGACACTTCTTGCAGGCCAGTTTTGGCCACAATACGAAACACCGGCCGTAGTAAATAACGCCCACCTAATACCACCAAGCTAATGCTGGCGGCAATTTGTAATAAATGCGATCCACCTTCGCCAGAGCTCACTTGTGCTGTGCCTAAGGCGGGCACTAACGCGATTAAGGGGATGGCGGCAATGTCTTGAAACAGTAATATAGCAAAGGCTTGGCGGCCATGGGCGCTGCTCATTTCTTTGCGCTCAGCCAGCAGTTGTAGGCCCATAGCAGTGGAGGATAACGCCAGCCCAAAGCCAAGTATAAGCGCAGCCTGCCAGGGTTGTTCAAACCATTGCCAAGCTCCCAGTGCCAGCAATGTTCCCGTTAGCATTACTTGTGCTAAGCCTGCCCCAAATACGGCACGGCGCATTACCCATAGTCGACGTGGTGATAATTCAAGGCCGATAATAAACATCAGCATTACCACCCCAAGCTCTGAAAGTTGAGAGATCCGCTCTGGCTCTGTGATCAGCCCCAGTACTGAAGGGCCAATCAGCACACCGCCTAATAAGTAGCCAAGTACTGCCCCTAACTTTAGGCGCTTAGCAAATGGCACCATGAGCACGGCGGTCAGCAAAAAAATAACGCTGGCATGAAGTAAGCCACCGGTCTCAGACATTATAACTCCTAGGGATAAGGCGATAACAAAGGGTTATTTAGAGTGTCGCACGTGGCTATAAAAAAAGGAATACAACATACACAGCGAGTCGCTGCCAGCTAACAGTACGGGTATGTACTGTTGGTTTTGTGTTTTTCTGACGGCTAATAGCTTATTACTGACAGCTGTTAAGGGTGTCTACCACTTTCTTTAGCGCAGGGAGAATGTCAAAATAGTGTTTTTATTGATGAGGCTGATAGGCTTGGACGACGACAGCACGCTTTCTGCTTTGCCATCAACGCCCCCCGGTGTTGAGCAAGCAGGCCCTTCATTGGTCGAACTCTTTACCGAACAAGGCCCTCTGGCAAGCGCCATTGAGGGCTTTAAACCCCGACAAGCACAAGTAGATATGGCGGCGGCCGTCACGCAAGCGCTTCATGACAAGCAGCCGTTAGTAGTAGAAGCGGGTACCGGTACAGGTAAAACCTATGCTTATTTGGCACCGGTATTGGCGGCGGGTAAAAAAGTGGTGCTGAGTACGGGCTCCCGTAACCTACAAGAGCAGCTGTTTCATCGTGATTTACCGACCTTGGTTAACGCCATGGCTTATCATCATCCGGTGGCTTTACTAAAAGGGCGCGCTAACTATCTATGTATAGAGCGCTTAAATCTGCTAAATGACAGCGTACCGCATTTATCTGAGGCAGGATTGGCGGACTTGCAACGGGTACGCCGTTTTAAGCCCATGACCCACAGCGGTGATATTGGTGATATTCCAGGGTTAGCCGAGCGCAGCGAAGTATTGCCCTTAGTGACGAGCACTAACGACAATTGCTTGGGTCGAGAATGCAGCCATTATCAAGACTGTTACTTGGTAAAAGCGCGTGCTAATGCGATGGAGGCACAGGTGGTGGTGGTAAACCATCATTTATTTTTTGCTGATATGGCGGTACGTGATACGGGATTTGGTCAGCTGATCCCTGATGCCGATGCGTATATTTTAGATGAAGCCCATCAGCTGCCTGATATTGCCGGTCAATATTTTGGCCAAAGTCAGTCTAGTCGTCAGCTCTTAGACTTGGCGCGTGACTTACGGGTTGCACAAAAAGTAGAAGCCAAAGACATGGCGCAAATAAGTAAGGTGGCCGATCAGATAGAGCGTTATGCCCAAAATTTACGGCTTGCCTTTGGTTACGAGAATCAGCGGGGACAGTTACGCCCCATGCTCGCCAAGCCCGAAGTGGATTATGCCCTAGCGCGCTTAAATGAAAGTTTGGCCTTTTGTTATGAGGTACTTAAACTTTCGCTGGGGCGCGGTGAACAGCTTGATCAATGCTTTGAGCGCTTAGTGAGCGTGCGCACGCAATTAGAGGCCGTAACCAAAGTAGAAGAAGACGGGTATTCATACTGGTTTGAAAGCACACGCTTGCATATTAGCTTTCATAAAACGCCGTTGTCGGTTGCTGAGCGTTTTTCCACTGAATTGGCTAAAGAAGCAGTGAGTTGGATCTTTACCTCGGCGACCTTAGCGGTAGGTAACAGCTTTCATCACTTTTGTACTGATATGGGTCTCTCACATGCGCGTACTTTGCAATTAGACAGTCCGTTTGATTACTCCCGCCAATCACGATTATGTGTGCCCCGTTATTTACCGCCTACTCATGCTCAGCAAAGAGGGCGAATGCTTGCTGAAACACTGACTGACACATTAGCTGCAGTACCGGGGGGAAGCTTCTTTTTATGCACCAGTTATAAGGTGATGAATGAGGTGGCACAGGTGTTACGTCTGCGCTTAGATCGCACCGTATTAGTACAAGGCGAAGATAATAAAGTACGATTATTAGAGCGTTTTAGCCAAGATGGTCGTGCCATTTTGGTGGCCACCAGTAGCTTTTGGGAAGGCATAGATGTGCGTGGTCATGCGTTACAATGTGTGATCATTGATAAACTCCCCTTTAGTGCGCCGGACGACCCTCTGTTAAGTGCGCGTCTAGAAGATTGCCGCCGTAAGGGCGAAGACGGTTTTGCTAAGGTACAACTTCCTAAAGCTATTATTACCTTAAAACAGGGCGTAGGGCGCTTGATCCGAGATGTGGCCGATAGAGGCGTTTTGGTGATCACCGATGATCGCTTAGTGAACCGAGCCTATGGGGCCGATTTTATTAGTAGCCTACCTGCTATGCCGCGAACGCGCAGTTTGCAGCAGGTGGCCGAATTTTTATCAACGCTGGAGTAATACCCATGAGTCGAATACTGGCCATTGATACCGCCACCGAGGCGTGCTCTGCGGCACTGTGGCAAAACGGAGCTCTATTAAGCCGTTACCAAGTGGCTCCTCGGGGTCATACGGACTTAATTTTACCCATGGTCGCTGAGCTACTGGCCGAAGGGGAGTTAAGGTTACAAGATCTTGATGGCTTAGCCTTTGGCCGAGGGCCTGGCTCGTTTACCGGTGTGCGCATTACTTTAGGCGTGGCGCAGGGACTGGCTTTTGGCGCTGATCTCCCTCTACTGGGTGTGTCTAACTTACAGGCGCTGGCGCAAGGTGCGCATCGAGTGTGCGGCGCTGAACAAGCATTAAGTGCCATTGATGCGCGCATGGGCGAAATTTATGTCGGTGGTTTTGAGCTTAAGCAAGGCCTAATGACCGAGCAGTGGGCTGAGCAAGTATTAACGCCTGATCAATTTTTAAGCGATAGTCTTGATAATCATTGGGCTTATGGGGTTGGCTCAGGGTTAGTGACCTACAGCGCACTAGCTACACGTGTGAATACAGTGTGTGCGGCGCATCCGTATCCTGAGGCACAAGATTTGTTGCCGCAAGCGTTGGCTTTATGGCAAGCCGGACTTGGGGTTGATGCCGCAAATGCTCAGCCTGTCTATTTAAGAGACACAGTGACTTGGCAAAAGTTGCCGGGCCGTGAATAGGAGTCAATGTGGTTATATTTTCTCTGAGGCAGCGCCACGAGAACGATAAGCCGTTGTTTTATATGCAGCGACCTTATCATCGTAGTTTACATTATCGTCGAAGACGCCGGCGTAATAATCAACGCCATCTGCGGTTATGGCATCGTCGAAAATAAGACAGAGAAGTCTTTTCTATGTTAAATTTAATGCATGATGTTGTGGATTTGTAACTTATTTTAGAGTAAAAGCTTTAATGTATCGGCCAGTGAATAATCAAGGCATGTGAATCGCCTCCGAGCATGCTAGGCCTTTTTGTCTTATTTCAGGAGATTGATATGGAAAACATCCAATCCGGTCCCACGCCAACTCCTTTTGGTGATAAGCCCTGGCTACAGCGTTATCCAAAAGGTGTGCCCGTTGACATTAATGCTGATGCGTTTGCTTCTTTGCTTGAAATGTTTGAACACGGGGTAAAAGAGTTTTCTGACCAGCCTGCATATTATAACTTTGGTCAGAGCTTGAGTTACCGTGAGTTAGATAGTCTGTCTCGTGATTTTGCCGCCTATCTTCAGCAGTCATTAAAGTTGCAGCCAGGGGATCGCATTGCCTTAATGATGCCAAACTTGCTGCAATATCCGGTGTGTTTATTTGGTGCTTTGCGTGCCGGCTTAGTGGTGGTGAATGTTAACCCTTTATATACGGCACGTGAGCTAAGGCACCAACTCAGCGATGCCAAAGTTGACACTATTGTGATAGTGGAAAACTTTGCGAGCACCTTAACTGAAGTGCTGAAAGATACCCCTCTCAGTAATGTGATTTTAACACGCATGGGGGATCACCTTGGGCTATTAAAAGGCACCGTTCTTAACCTTGTTGTAAAATACGTTAAAAAGCTGGTGCCCGATTATCATTTGCCCAATCATATTCGTTATAAAACGGTATTAAAAAAGGGCCAGGGGCTGCGTTATAACCGACCTAAACTTAACGGCGACGATTTGGCCTTTTTGCAATATACTGGGGGGACTACGGGGCGCTCTAAAGGAGCCATGCTTAGCCATCGCAATATGTTGGCGAATGTTGAGCAAGCATTGGGCGTTTATGGGCCAGTACTGAGCATGGGCAAAGAAAAAGTGGTGACAGCATTACCGCTCTATCATGTGTTTGCGCTAACGGTTAATGGCTTGCTGTTTTTCCGTATTGGCGCGCAAAACTTGCTAGTGACCAACCCCAGAGATATTCCAAGCTTTGTTAAAGAGCTAAAAGGCTATGACTTTAGCTGTATTACTGGGGTGAATACTTTATTTAATGCCCTGATCAATAATGATGACTTTCAACAACATGATTTTAAAAGCTTAAAGCTGACCATAGGCGGGGGTATGTCGGTGCAGCGCGTAGTAGCTGAGCGTTGGCAGTCTATTACCGGCAGCCGGTTATTAGAAGGTTATGGGTTAACCGAGTGTTCACCGCTAGTCACGGTTTGCCCCTATGATATGGACGGGTATAACGGCGCCATTGGCTTGCCGGTGTGTTCAACTGATGTGCGCTTGGTGGATGATAATGACCAAGAAATTACCCTCACTCACACCCCTGGTGAAATGGAAGTGAAAGGCCCGCAAGTCATGAGCGGTTACTGGGAGAATGAACAGACAGAAGGGGACGCGCCTGATAGCCCTTTCCATGAAGGATGGCTACGTACTGGTGACATTGCCACCATAGATGAACAGGGTTTTTTGACTATAGTGGATCGCAAAAAAGACATGATTTTAGTCTCAGGCTTTAATGTGTTTCCGAACGAAGTTGAAGAGGTCGCTATGCAACTTGATGGCATATTAGAAGCGGCGGCTGTGGGGGTTGAGCAAGAAGATGGCGAGTTGGTGAAACTGGTGGTGGTATTAAAGCCAAACAAGACGCTGACTGAAAAAGAGATCAAGGCTCATTGTCGTCAATATCTTACTGCCTATAAGGTTCCTAAAGTGATAGAATTTCGTGATGAATTGCCTAAAACCAATGTTGGTAAAATATTACGCCGAGAGCTAAGAGACTCAGCCTAATTACCTCATCTGTTAACAGCAGCTAAAACCCTGGGCAATGTGCTTGGGGTTTTTATTTTATCGTCTACACTGAGTACCCATGACATATACACTGATCACCGATAATCAACACCTTATTGACGCCTGCGATACCGATGCCACTGTGCTGGCGCTAGATACTGAGTTTATTCGTACCCGCACTTTTTATGCTAAACCCGGTTTATATCAGTTATTTGATGGCCAAAAAACGCTACTCATTGATCCGGTAGCCGTGTCTGACTTATCTCCACTGTGGCGTTTATTGCACGATCCTAATCGGGTGTCTATTTTGCACTCAGGCAGTGAAGATATTGAATTATTGCATCATCAAAGCGGTGCCATACCGGCACAGGTACACGACACGCAATTAGCGGCGGCATTTTTGGGACTCGGCAGCCAATTAGGCTTTGCGCCTTTAGTTGAAAAGCTGCTGGGAGTTAGCCTTGATAAAGCCCACAGCCGTACCGATTGGCTGGCACGCCCCTTGTCGAGTGAGCAGCTCAACTATGCGGCAGATGATGTGATTTATTTGTATCCGGTATACCAAATGCTCATGGAGCAGTTAGCAGAGAAAGGGCTAAGTGAGTGGTTTGAGCAAGAGTGTGCTCGTGTTGCGCATAAGCGAGTACAAGTACTTGACCCCAATCTTGTGTATCTAGATATGAAATATGTGTGGACGCTAGACAGACAAGCGCTGGCTATTTTACAAGCGCTGTGTGCATGGCGGTTAGCGGAAGCTCGCCGACGTGATCTGGCAATTAACTTTGTGGTTAAAGAGGCGCACTTATTGCGTATAGCTGAGCGAGCCCCAAGAAGCTTGGATGACTTGGCTAAATTAGCACTATCGCCCATGGAAATACGCCGCCACGGTGACACTTTGCTAAAGCTAGTAGAACAAGCGCTAGCTAATCCTGAACACTGGCCTCAGCCCGTTAAACGTTTGATTGATTACCCTGATTATAAAGCTGAGCTGGCGCGAATTCGCTCGTTGATTAATGCAAGTGCAGAGCAGGCAGGGATCTCGGGAGATGTGATTGCCTCTAAACGGATAATTCATCAATATTTAAGCTGGAAATGGCGTTTGGGTGAAAGCGACCAAGTCACGCCTATCTTACTGACGGGCTGGCGCAAGTCGTTACTAGGCACACAACTTTAAGAAGCGTTAACAAAGCGCTGTACGTCAAGCGCTGTACGAAAAAATGGGTATTTTCTTTAACGTACAGCGTTAAACATAGCGCGTTCTTTCGGCTTGGTGTTCGGCGCCAGGCGCTGCTCTTAGTTGCTTATTTTTCTTCGCCTTCAGGAAACATAATGTTCAGCTCTAGTACTGACAGGTTGTCACCTTTTTGATCAAGCTGTACTGAAATCTGATCAATATCAATATCCACATATTTACGAATCACCGTTAAAATATCCTGCTGCATTTGCGGCAAGTAATCTGGCGTGTCTCGCTGACTTCGTTCATGTGCAACAATAATTTGTAAGCGCTCTTTGGCAAGCTGAGCACTGTTTTTATTTTTTTTCGAGCGAAAATAGCCCAATAAAGACATAGTGACTTACCCCCCAAATATTCTGCTGAAAAATCCCTTTTTCTCTTCATCAATGAAGCGGAAAGGGCGCTCTTCGCCAAGTAGACGCGCCACGGCATCGCCGTAGGCTAAGCAAGCGTCTGACTCACCATCTAAAATGACCGGTTCGCCAGCGTTAGAGGCTTTCAGTACTGCCTGAGACTCAGGGATCACCCCTAATAGCGGAATAGCCAAAATTTCTTGTACGTCTTGCACCGCCAACATATCGCCACGGGTTACACGCTCGGGTGCGTAGCGAGTGAGCAATAGGTGCTCTTTTACCGGCTCCATATTTTGCTCGGCACGCCAAGACTTAGAAGACAGAATGCCTAAGACGCGGTCTGAATCTCGAACCGACGACACTTCTGGATTGGTGGTAATAATGGCTTCATCTGCAAAATACAAAGCGATAAGCGCGCCGGTTTCAATGCCTGCAGGTGAGTCACAAATAATGTACTCAAAATCCATTGCTGCCAGATCGTTTAAGATCTTTTGCACGCCATCGCGGGTGAGGGCGTCTTTGTCGCGAGTTTGTGAGGCGGGTAAAATATATAAATTATCAATGCGTTTATCACGGATCAGTGCCTGATTTAAATTGGCATCGCCATTAATCACATTCACAAAGTCGTAAACCACACGGCGTTCGCAACCCATAATTAAATCCAGGTTACGCAAGCCAATATCAAAATCAATCACTACTGTTTTATGACCTAGGTTTGCTAGGCCAGTGCTAATAGCGGCGCTAGAGGTTGTTTTACCCACACCACCTTTGCCTGATGTGACGACGATAACTCGTGCCATATTATATTCCTAAAGTCGTAAATGATTAGAGTCGGTCGAGCGTTAATTGCTCGTCCGCCAAAGAAATGGTGACGGGGTGTTCCCAGTGTTCACCTTGTAAACCTGCGCTAAGCTGATAATGACCGGCCACTGAAATCAGCTCGGCCATCAACTGTTGGCAATAAATTCGTGCCGATTCGTTTCCCTTAGCTCCAGCTACTGCTCGCCCGCGTAATGCGCCATAAATGTGAATGCTGTCATCAGCAATCACTTCGGCCCCATTACTCACCGCCCCTAATACCACTAATGAGCCATTAGGGGCATAGACTTGCTGGCCCGATCGTACTTGGCCGCGGTGCACTTTGGTGGTGGGTGAGTTTAGCAGCTCAGGAGGTGGTGCCTTGCTCTCAACCTGTACTTGGGTGACGGCGGCCTTACCTGTGCTGACAATGGCCAGGCCTGCCGCACGTGCGGCAGCACGAGTCTCATCGCATTTTGTTCCCGTAATGCCTACCGGCACTAAGTTGAGATCTCTAAACGCACTGGCTAATGAGATAAAGTCAGGTGTTTGTTGCAATTTTTCAATGTTAATCACTAAGGGTGCGGCTCGAAAAAATTCCGGTGCCACGGCAATTTTCTCAGCTAATAAGCGTTTTACTTCTGTAATATCGTGATCGGCAATATGCACCACAGAGAGAGTAAAACTGCTGCCTTTTAATTCAATACCATGCTCCGCCATAAGCGGCTGTCCCCCCGCGGATATAATCCTTTTTATTATTGGTCGCGCAGATGTTATAGTTTGGCGACCTCACTGGCAATAAAGCCGACGGATTATAGCAATATTCATGTTATCTGTAGTATATAAAAGTCCTAAAATGGACCAAACTTATCTTTTTGTAGAAAGACGCGACGATTTCTCTCGCGTACCTACTGCATTACTGAATACCTTTGGTACGCCAAAGTTGGCGATGATTATCAATCTAGCCACTAAAACGCATCTTGGCCAAGCGGATTTAGCCAAAGTGAAGGAGGCATTAATGACCCAAGGGTATTATTTGCAACTGCCGCCGCCGCCAGAAAACTTGCTAAAGCAATTTCGTGCCGATCAAGTGTAGCTGTTTTTGAGCTGTTCGGGCCAAGTTAACTCAAGAGTGATTGACAGGAGCGACTCATGTATCAGCATTTAGACTTGCAAGGCCAGCCACTACCTTATGCCGTTGGTAAGGTGGTGTGTGTTGGGCGCAGTTATCAAGATCATGCCGCCGAGTTGAATAACCCCATCCCTAGCCAACCTTTGCTGTTTATTAAGCCTGCTAGCAGTTTAGCCGGGTTAGATGAGCCTTTGTTATTACCCCAAGGACTAGGGTCGATACATCATGAGGTTGAAGTGGCGTTATTAATTGGGCGGCGCTTATGTCATGCCGAGCCTGGGCATACCCAAGATGCTATTGTGGGAGTCGGGTTGGCGCTAGATCTTACGCTGCGCGATCTACAAAACGAGCTTAAAGCCAAAGGGCACCCGTGGGAGCGCGCCAAAGCCTTTGATGGCAGTTGCCCCATCAGTCCTTTTGCAGTGCCTGATATGCTGGGTGATTTGCAGAAACTCGATTTTAGTTTGCAGGTTAATGGCATGACTCGCCAATCAGGCAACACCGCCGATATGATGTGGAGCTTTGCACAATTATTAGCCGAAATGAGCCGCAGTTTTACCCTTAACCCCGGTGACATTGTGCTAACGGGCACGCCTAAAGGGGTGGCAGAGCTAAAACCACAAGATACACTCGATATGCAACTAAACGGCCAATACCGATTTAGTGCCCAAGTAGCAGGATGAAATAATGCAAGCCGATTTTTGGTATACCAAGTCGTTAGAACAGATGTCAGATAAAGAATGGGAAGCCTTGTGTGATGGCTGTGGCAAGTGCTGTTTAAATAAGCTGATAGATGAAGATACTGACGAGCTGATACACACCAATGTGGCATGCGAGTTGTTGAACACCCATTCTTGTGCTTGTAGTAATTACGAAAACCGTTTTGCGATTGTGCCTGATTGTTTGAAGATTACTCGCGATAAGTTAGATGATTATTTTTGGCTACCCTCAAGCTGTGCCTATCGGTTGTTGTCTGAAGGTAAGTCATTACCTTCTTGGCATCCTCTGCGCACCGGCTCTAAAAGCGCCATGCATAAAGCTGGGCAATCCGTTCGGGGTAAGGTGGTGCCTGAGTCTAAAGCGGGCGCATGGGAAGATCATATTATTACTTGGTCTAGTTAAGCGTTTTCAGCCGCAATACAAAAAAAAATCGAACCCTAGTGGTTCGATTTTTTTGTTTGAGCTTATTTTTAGCTGAGCGCTTTTTTTAACCTAACCACAATAAACACACCGGCCAATACGGCTAAAACAACAAAAATGCCCAATAACCATTGCGGCATACTTAATCCCATCCAGATCCACGACACATCAGCACAATCGCCACTGGGGTGAAAAAGAGCCGGTAGCCAGTTATCGAGTGCAAACCAAGTGGGAAACTCCGCCACAGTGGAGCACTGCGTAAAGGGGGAGGGGTTAAACTGGTAATTAATATGCTCTTTGGCAAGTAATGTGCCCTTTATTGCGCTAGCAAACCAGCTAAGTAAAGCCAGACTCGTTATTAGCGTGCTCTTAGGAGCTAACCAACCTAAGATGCCTGCCAGTATAACGCCGGCTAAGGCGGCTCTTTGATAGACACACATTACACAGGGTGCCATGCCTTGGGCATATTGAAAGTAAAGGGCTACAGCAAACAATACAGTACAGCCTAAGGTAAGCAGTGCCCAAGCAAAGCGAGTACAAGAAAAGCCATATAACATAAGAGAGATCCTATGAGGGTGAAGCACGGGCGCGGTAGGGGCGCTTGTAGAAAACTGGTCTGCTCTGTTACTATCACTCTTTGATTTCATTTTGGGTTTTATATGAAAAGCCTTTGATGTTTCTTCACATTAAGTCCATTAATAAATAGAGTGGTTTCATGGTCATTAAGGCACAAAGTCCCGCCAGTTTTGCGGAACAATATATCATAGAATCCATTTGGAACGGTCACTTTTCCCCCGGCACTATTTTGCCCGCCGAGCGTGAGTTATCGGAGTTAATTGGTGTTACTCGCACTACGCTGCGCGAAGTGCTGCAGCGATTATCTCGCGATGGTTGGCTGACCATTCAACATGGTAAACCCACCAAGGTGAATAACTTTTGGCAAACCTCCAGCTTAAATATTTTAGAAACACTCGCGCGGCTCGATGCGGATAAAATGCCTGAGTTAATTGATCACTTATTGTCGGCTCGCACTCACATTAGCAGTATTTTTATTCGAGCTGCTATTAAAAATGATCCTGATAAATTGGTTAATGCTATTACCGAGTTAGAGCGGTTACCCGATGATGCTGACGCTTTTGCCACTTTTGATTATGAATTGCATCAGCAGCTGGCCTTTGCCTCGGGTAATCCCATTTATGGCTTAATTTTAAATGGCTTTAAAGGGTTATATTGTCGTGTAGGCAGTTATTACTTCTCGCAACCCAGTACCCGTCAATTGGCCACCGAGTATTATCGAGATTTAGCGGCGCTTGCTGAACAGGGAGAACTTAACCTGGTTGCCGAGCGTGTACGCGACTACGGTAAGGCGTCCGGTCTGTTGTGGTTGGACATGCGTGAGCACTTGCCCGAAGATTTAGTTCAGCCTTAGCCCCTTCTCTTTTACATATTATTCAGCTGAGGGCAGCGGCCAATAATGTTGGCGCTGCCCTCAGTGTTTTCTTGCTCTAAAATGACATTAAACCCCCAGAGTTGATGAATATGTTTCAGCATCTCTGAGTGTGAGTCTGCCAATGGAATACGGTTGTGCGGCACATAACGTAAGGTTAATGAGCGGTCGCCTTTAATTTCTACGTTATGCACTTGAATGTTAGGTTCTATATTCGCCAAGTTATACTGATCAGACAGGGTTTGGCGCAGGGCTTTATAGCCTTGCTCATCGTGAATAGCCGATATTTCAAGGTAGTTATGGGTATCGTCATCTGATACGGCAAACAAATGCAGATCGCGCATGACCTTAGGTGATAAAAACTGACTGATAAAACTCTCATCTTTAAAGTTTTCCATGGCAAAGTGCAGGGTTTTCACCCAATCAGAGCCTGCTATATCGGGAAACCAGGCTTTATCTTCAGCTGTCGGTTGCTCACAAATACGGCGCAAGTCAACAAACATAGCAAACCCGAGCGCATAAGGGTTAATGCCGGAATAGTGGGGGCTGTTATAAGGGGGTTGATAGATGACATTGGTGTGATTATGCAATATTTCCATCATAAAACTATCAGTGACTAAGCCCTCGTCATACAGATGTTGAGTAATGGTGTAATGCCAAAAAGTGGCCCAGCCTTCATTCATAACTTGAGTTTGCTTTTGTGGGTAAAAATATTGGCTGATTTTACGGACAATACGCACTATCTCACGCTGCCATGGCTCGAGTAAGGGCGCGTTTTTTTCAATAAAATACAATAAGTTTTCTTCAGGCTCAGCGGGATAGCGCGGTTTTTTTGCTGTCTGCTCCTCGGCGTTTCGTGGCAAGGTCTTCCATAGTTCGTTTACTTGAGTTTGCAGATAAGCTTCTCGGGCTTTTTGCCGACGCTTTTCTTCGGCTAACGATAACTGCTGGGGACGTTTATAGCGATCTACCCCATAATTCATTAGCGCATGGCAACTGTCGAGTATTGCCTCTACCTTGGGTACCCCGTACTTCTCTTCACATTCATTAATGTAGTGCTTGGCAAACAGTAAGTAGTCAATAATTGACTCAGCATCGGTCCAGGTTTTAAATAAGTAATTATTTTTAAAAAATGAATTATGCCCATAACTGGCATGAGCGATAACCAGCGCCTGCATGGGCAGGGTATTTTCTTCCATTAAGTAAGCAATACAGGGGTTAGAGTTAATCACAATTTCATAAGCTAGCCCCATTTGTCCGCGCTTATAGGTTTGTTCGGTTTGAATAAATTTTTTCCCGTAAGACCAATGGTGATAGCCAACGGGCATCCCTATGCTGGAGTAAGCATCCATCATTTGCTCACCCATAATAATCTCTATCTGATTAGGGTAAGTACTGAGCCCATAATGCTGAGCAATACGGGCAATTTCACAGTGGTAGGCTTCAAGTAGCTCAAAGCTCCAATCTGGGCCATCACTAAGCGGCCGAGTTTGAGTATTAAGATTCGTCATAGTCACCTCACGCCGCCTGCTTTTTAAAGAGTGTTCTAAAGACCGGATAAATGTCTGCTGGTGAGCGAATATGCTCCATGGCAAAGTTGGGAAACTGGCGCGCAATGGCCTGATATTCTTGCCATAAGGTTTGATGTGCGCGGGTGGTTATTTCAATGTAGGCGTAATAGCGCACCAAGGACATAATGTCGTCTTCCATTAGCTTTTTGCACAAAGGGGAGTCATCGGCCCAGTTATCGCCATCAGAGGCCTGTGCGGCATAAATATTCCACTGCTCGGAAGGGTAACGTTCATCAATCACTTTTTTCATCAGTGTTAAGGCGCTAGACACTATGGTGCCGCCGGTTTCTTGGGAATAAAAAAATTCTTGTTCATCGACCTCTTTTGCTTGGGTGTGATGGCGAATATAGACCACCTCCACATTTTTATAAGTGCGAGTTAAAAACAGGTACAGCAATAAATAAAAACGCTTGGCCATATCTTTAGTGGCCTGATCCATTGAGCCTGACACGTCCATTAGGCAAAACATCACCGCTTGGGTTGACGGAATAGGGCGTTGCACAAAATTGTTAAAGCGCAAATCAAAGGTATCAATAAAGGGCACCGCAGCAATGCGGCGTTTTAGCTCGGCTATATGCTGCTCTATGACTTGTATACGCTCATAATGTTGTGTGGGGTGGCGACTCAGCTCTAGCAGCTCGCGCTCAAGTTCGGCTAGGGTTTTCTTTTTTCCCACTTGTAACGCCATGCGTCTGGCTAATGACTGGCGTAGTGAACGCACAATGTTAATATTACCCGGCACGCCGTCTGTGGAGTAACCGGCACGAAAGGTTTTCATTTCGCTGATCTTATTCAGTTTGTTTTTTTCAAGGTTAGGCAGCGCTAAATCATCAAATAATAAGTCTAAATACTCCTCTTTTGAGATATCAAACACAAACTCGTCTTGTCCTTCCCCTTGATCGCTCGCCTCACCTTGACCACTGCCCCCTGCGCCTCCTTGAGGCCTTTCTATTTTATCTCCAGTAACAAATTGATCGTTACCGGGGTGCACTTGTTCCCTAATACCGCCTTTTCCTTGATGAAACGTGGGCTCAGAAATATCACGGGCAGGAATAGCGACACTCTCCCCCTTGTCTATGTCTTGAATACTGCGCTTAAGTACCGCATCTGATACCGCTTTTTTGAGTTGTTCTTGGTAGCGGCGGATAAAGCGCTGCCGATTCACAGCGCTTTTATTGCGGCCATTTAGTCGTCTATCGATAAAATGCGCCATAATGTCCCCATCCTTGGTTAATTAACTGGACTTGCGCACTCGCAAATACCATTCAGATAACAAGCGTACCTGCTTGCGGGTATAGCCTTTTTCCATCATGCGCTCAACAAAGTCATCGTGCTTTTTCTGCTCATCGGCACTGGTTTTGGCGTTAAAGGAAATCACTGGTAGTAGCTCTTCGGTATTAGAGAACATTTTCTTCTCTATGACGGTTCTTAGCTTTTCATAACTGGTCCAGTTAGGGTTTTTACCGGCGTTGTTGGCCCGTGCTCTAAGTACGAAGTTGACGATTTCGTTACGGAAGTCTTTAGGGTTACTGATCCCTGCCGGCTTCTCTATTTTTTCTAGCTCCGCATTCAGGGCTGCGCGATCAAACAGCTGACCGGTATCTGGGTCACGATACTCTTGGTCTTGAATCCAAAAATCAGCGTACACCACGTAGCGGTCAAAAATGTTTTGCCCGTATTCAGAGTAGGACTCTAAATAGGCGGTTTGAATTTCTTTGCCAATAAATTCAACATACTTAGGGATCAGGTACCCTTTAATAAACTCAAGGTAGCGGTCTTGCACCTCTTGGGGAAATTGCTCCCGTTCTATTTGCTGCTCTAACACATAGAAAAGGTGTACCGGGTTGGCGGCCACCTCGGCATGGTCAAAGTTAAATACCCGCGATAATATTTTAAAGGCAAAGCGGGTAGATAAGCCCTTCATGCCTTCATCCACGCCGGCATAATCACGATACTCTTGATATGACTTGGCTTTGGGATCCGTGTCTTTTAGGCTTTCACCGTCGTAGACGCGCATTTTTGAATAGAGGTTGGAATTCTCAGTGTCTTTTATGCGTGATAGCACACTAAACTGAGCCAGGGTTTCTAGGGTGCCTGGGGCGCACTTGGCATGAGCAAGCTCACTGTTGTGGAGCAGCTTTTGGTAAATTTCAATTTCTTCGCTGATCCGCAAGCAGTAAGGGACTTTAACGATATAAACTCGGTCTAAAAAGGCCTCGTTGTTACGGTTGTTTCTAAAGTGCTGCCATTCTGACTCATTAGAGTGCGCCAAAATAATGCCCTCAAAGGGCAGGGCAGACAGCCCCTCGGTACTGTTGTAGTTACCTTCTTGTGTGGCAGTTAATAACGGATGTAACACCTTAATGGGCGCCTTAAACATCTCAACAAATTCCATTAACCCCTGATTGGCCTTACACAAAGCACCGGAATACGAATAGGCATCGGCATCATCTTGGGAGAAGTGCTCAAGTTGTCGAATGTCGACCTTACCCACTAAAGATGAAATATCTTGGTTGTTATCATCACCAGGCTCGGTTTTAGCAATGGCAATTTGGTCTAGAATCGAGGGGTAGACCTTCTCTACTTTAAAGCGGCTAATATCGCCACCGTATTCGTGGAGCCGCTTCACGGCCCAAGGCGACATAATGGCACGTAAATACCGCTTAGGAATGCCATATTCTTGCTCTAATACAGCACCGTCTTCTGTGGCATCAAATAAACAAAATGGGTGGTCGTTAACCGGTGAGCCTTTAATGCGGTAAATGGGCATTTTTTGCATTAAAGCTTTAATGCATTCGGCTAATGATGACTTACCACCGCCGACAGGGCCTAATAAATATAAGATCTGCTTTTTTTCTTCTAATCCCTGAGCGGCATGTTTTAGGTAAGACACAATTTGTTCAATGCTGTCCTCCATACCATAAAACTCAGTAAAGGCCGGATAGCGGGCAATCACGCGGTTAGAAAACAGTCGGCTTAATCTGGGGTCTTGTGCCGTGTCTATCATTTCTGGTTGGCCAATGGCCATCAGTAAGCGTTCTGCCGCCGAGGCATAGCAAGCTTTGTCTTCTCGGCACATATCTAAGAATGCTTGCAAGCTATACTCTTCTTCCTGTGCTTTTTCGTAACGCGTTTGAAAATGCTCAAAAATACCCATAGTGTTCTCTCCCTAGCGTTAAGTAGGGCAACCTTAGGTCTTGGTTACCGATACTTTGCGCATATGTCGTTCTTCCCTGATGCAAGATTAGACACAGTTTTGCTATTACGCTTGCCTAACTGTCAGAAATATCAAAGTTTTTGAGAAATAATGTATCGGCACTGATTTTTTAAACTGGTGACTCGTATGGTATAAGCGCTAGAATATGTTGACCAGCAGCAGCCCCAAAGGGGCCTACACGCTTATTTGGCGTTGTTTTGTTTCCGTTGACGTTAAGGTTGGTGTGGTTGGGTTTTTATTTAAATCGTTTTACTCGCTTTTTTAACGTTGACTTCACATTTCGCTCCAGTTAAATTGAAAACACATTGCAGGTTAGTCAGTTAATCGGCTTAAAGGGTTAGTTGACTACTATGATGTGTAGCTCTGTTTAAGCACGTTTCCGTTTATTTTGCCCTCGCTTGCGAGGGTTTTTTTATCCCTGCATACCCAACACATAAATCCTTACGTTAACGTAATTGACAATGTAAGTTCGTCTTGCTTACGCCTTGCTGTAAAGGAAATTAAAATGTCTCAGTTAAGCCAACATGCGGTGGTGACTCAAGAAGGCGATTTTGTAGTACAGCTAACCTCTCCTATACAGGCTCATTTTCGCTATCGTTCTTGGGCGGCGGGATTTGGTTGTGAACGCTGGGAAGCGGGGCACTGGTGCCCTGAAGAATTAGATTTTGCGTTGCCTTTGCTCGCCGCGGCCGCCACATTACCTGCAGATGATCCTATTGTGCAGTTTGTTGCAGGTATTCCGGCCGTTATTCGTGAGCGCGTTGCCCCCTACACCTATAAACAAACACTTTTGCTACGTTGGCTGGCGCGCAGTCAGCCAGCGCTAGAGTTATTTACCCACTCTGCGCAATTATGTTGGCTCTTGGTGTGCTTTTCTGATGAGCAACAATGGTCTGAAGAAACAACCGCCGCATTATTAACCCGTTCTCGGGTTGAGATCTTACAGGTGATTGCGGGGGTGGGCCATAAAGCGCTGGTAAAAGCATTGGGGCGCGTGCAGCTTGATAAAGGCGACTATCAAGAGCTGCTAGTGTTGCGTGATTTTTTAGGACAGCCGTCTTGGCTTGAAAGAGTAAAGCATCAATCCTCTATTAATATTTATGCCTTGTGTGCTTATCGTAAATTTCCTTTGTTGCTGAATAGCGCTTGGATCCATCAATATGATTATAGCGATGTGACATCCTCTACCCAGTTGCATATGGCGCTGTGTGAAGCTTATCGCTATTGGCAAGATGCACTGAATATGGCCGCTTTGCTCGAGATGGCAGATGGACACATAGCGTTAGCGCGCTGCGCAAGCTTTGATGATATTAAAGCCTTGCATGATAGGTGGGTTGATAGACTTAACCAAAGTAGCCATTTAATTCGCCAAGGTAGTACCTTGTTTCCAGCGCCGCCTTTAGCAGGTAATGAGCATATTTTTCCGATTACCAGTGCTGAAGACTTGTTTGAAGAGGGGCGCTTAATGCATCACTGCGTGGGCAGCTATGTGCGGAGTGTACAAGCAGGGGAGTGCTATATTTATCGTGTTTTATCCCCTGAGCGTGCCACCATAGAAGTACGTTGGCTTAATGGTAAGCCTGACATAGCGCAAGTGTCTTTGGCATATAATGATAGACCCAGTGAGCAAACTCGGTTAGCCATTCGCAATTGGTTAATACAGGTGACGGACATGGATGGTGCGCCAGCCTCAGGATTATTACTGAATTCCGCTTAGTTATGCCAACATACATTGTGGTTAATACACTGATCATCACGCAACAGTAAGAATCATCATGGAAATTGAAGAACGTATAGCAGAAAAAATTATTGCGCGAACCAAAGGCTTGATCCCCTACGATATTAATGTGATGAACAAGCAAGGCATAGTGGTGGCGTCTACCGATGCCACTCGCATGGGGCTGGCGCATTCTGGTGGCAGCTGGGTGATTGAGCACCAAGCAACCATGATTGTAGAGCATGCAGATACCCGCTATTTGGCTGGCGCTAAGCCAGGAGTTAACCTGCCCATTGCTTATCAAGGCCATTGTATTGGCGTGGTTGGCATCACCGGCGATCCTGAGCAGGTGTGTGAGTTAGGTGCCTTATTAAAAATGACCGCCGAGCTGTTGGTTGAGCAAAGCCGCGAAAAAGACGCGGCGCTCTTACTCAGCATCGAAAAAGAAAATTGCCTTAAACAAGTCGTGACCGGTCAACTAAATAGCACCCAAGCTCAGGCGGCATTAAAAAAAGTGCATTTAAGCCGTCGTTTTCCTGCACGTTGCGTTATTTTTCAGCCCAAAAACACCCTACTCGACTATCAACAAAAGCTTGCTCTTACTCCTGTGTTAGCCTTGGCT
This sequence comes from Oceanisphaera sp., assembly GCF_052084945.1. Classification (NCBI taxonomy): domain Bacteria; kingdom Pseudomonadati; phylum Pseudomonadota; class Gammaproteobacteria; order Aeromonadales; family Aeromonadaceae; genus Oceanisphaera; species Oceanisphaera sp. The sequence continues at coordinate 2,029 of NZ_JBQDEX010000017.1, read as the reverse complement.
GTTAAGGGATGGTTTTTCTTTAGCCAAGAGTCAGGCTTAACTGTGGTGCTGGACGCAAAAGATGATAAAGAGACGAACCTTGGTGAGATTGCGGCTGTGTTGCCTCCTCCGCTAACGATAGGGGTAGGGGCAAGTGTTAATTCAATAGAGGAACTTGCCCTGTCTTATGCCAGTGCCACAGCAGCCATAACATTTGGGCAAGCAAAAGCCACTGATTTTAACGCCGCTGTCTATTGCTACGAATCCCATAAAGAAAAAATTATTATTTCATCTCAGGTGAGCGGTTGGCGTAAAGATGAGCTGACTAAAGAATACCGTGCCTTGGTTAATCAAGACCCCCATGGCATCTTACGACTGACCTTGCGCACCTTAATCTCATCGTCAGTAGACATGAGCACCTGTGCTCATCGCCTCAATATTCATCGTAATACCTTGCGTAACCGCTTAGATAAAATAGAGCAGATAACGGGGGTCGATTATAAAAAGCTAGACCAGCTGTTTAGGCTCTATCTGGGGAATATTATGCTCGATGAGTAACCATCTCTCGTGCTGCTAGGGCAATACCGTAACCAGTTAATAACGCCGAGACTGCTGATTGCACAGAAAATTTGGCTTTATATTGTGCAAATGCACATGGCATTTTGTATGCAAAGCATCGATACTATCACTCACTTTGCAGAAACCATTGAAGGTACTCAACATGAAGAAAATTGTTATTGCTCCCGATTCATTTAAAGAAAGCTTAACGGCACTGGAAGTGGCCGAAGCGGTTAAGCAGGGTTTTTCTGCAGTTTATCCTGATGCTGAGTACTGCTTAGTACCCATGGCTGATGGTGGTGAGGGTACAGTGGAAGCCTTGGTGGCAGTCACAGACGGTAAAACTGTACACACTCAAGTAACGGGCCCTGCGGGCACTCAGGTTGAGGCGCATTATGGACTGCTCGGTGATGGCAAAACCGCCATTATTGAAATGGCTTCTGCCTCTGGTTTACACCACGTTGCTCAAGAAGAGCGCGATCCCTGCACGGCCACCTCACGGGGCACAGGTGAGCTAATTCGCCACGCATTAGATGCCGGTGTGCGTCATATTATTGTTGGCTTAGGCGGCAGTGCCACCAATGACGCCGGCATGGGCATGTTAGCCTCCCTGGGTGTGAAGTTGACTGACGCACAAGGCAATCTGGTTGCCGATGGCGGCGCGGCGCTTATTGATGTAAAACACATTGATGCCAGTGAACTACACCCCGCAATGGCCGAGTGTACCTTTGAAGTTGCCTGTGATGTAGACAATCCATTATTGGGTGAAAGAGGGGCAACCGCTATTTTTGGCCCACAAAAAGGGGCTGATAAACAGGCGCTTGCCACTCTTGAGCAGTCGTTAACGCACCTTGCTGATGTCTTAGTAGACAATGGCTTTAGTGATCAGCGTGAGCAACAGGGCGCCGGCGCTGCCGGTGGCATGGGCTTTGGCATGATGACCTTTATGAAAGCGACCTTTAAGCCAGGTATCGAGATTGTAGTTGAAGCCACTAATCTAAAAGAAGTGGTGAAAGGGGCTGATTTAGTGATCACTGGCGAAGGTCGTCTTGATAGCCAAACTATTTTCGGTAAAACGCCCATTGGCGTAGCTAAAACAGCCAAGCTGTACGACATTCCTGTGATTGGTATTGCTGGTAGTCTAAGCGACGATGTGGGTGTGGTGACTGAGCACGGTATTGATGCCGTCTTCTCTATTATGCCAAGTGTGATGACGCTTAAAGAAGCTTTTGCCGGTGCCGAGAAAAATGTCATTTTTACCGCGAAAAACATCGCGACCGTATTAGCAATGCAAGCTAAGTAATACCAATCTAAGTAAAAATGTGATCTGATTTAAAGCTGGACCGAGAGGAAACAGAGTCGCCTTCCACGACACGCCACTGGGCTAGCCATCTTTGCTGGGTAACAACTGCGAATATTCACTGGATATTCGTTTTATTACCCAACAAAGATACACGCCAGCAAGCTGGCCCATACGGGCTCGGGAAATGCC
>NZ_JBQDEX010000016.1:0-29527 GCF_052084945.1 Oceanisphaera sp. | reverse complement strand
TCCTCGCAATGACGGCTAAGGGAAAGCGGTACGTTTAACGCGGTACGCCGTACGTGAAAGAAAAACACCGCTTTGGTGTTTACGTATAGCGTACAGCTTAAGGCGCTTAACGTTACTTGTTACTTAATTTCGCATCTAGCTCTGCTATTTTGGCTTTCCAGATGGCGGGGCCGGCTACGTGGGCGTTGTTGCCCTCGGAGTCTACTGCTACGGTAACGGGCATATCTTCTACTTCAAACTCGTAGATGGCCTCCATGCCTAAGTCTTCAAACGCCACTATGCGGGCTTTTTTCACGGCCTTAGCCACTAAATAAGCCGCACCGCCTACCGCCATTAGGTATACGGCTTTGTGCTGCTGAATAGACTCAACGGTTGCCGGGCCACGCTCAGCTTTACCCACCATGCCCAGCAAACCGGCTTGCTCTAGCATCATATCGGTAAATTTATCCATGCGGGTGGCGGTGGTGGGGCCAGCCGGACCTACGGCTTCATCACCAATGGCATCTACAGGGCCGACGTAATAGATAAAGCGGTCTTTAAAGTCGACAGGCAAAGGCTCGCCATTGGCTAGCATTTCTTGAATGCGCTTGTGTGCCGCGTCGCGACCGGTAAGCAGTTTGCCTGATAGCAACACGGTTTCGCCCATTTTCCATTCAGCAATATCATCGCGCGTTAGGGTGTCTAAATTAGCACGGCGGGCACTGTCGCCTACCTCCCAGGTGACTTCTGGCCAGTCTTCCAGCTTAGGCGGTGTCAGCTCTGCAGGGCCCGAGCCGTCTAGGTGAAAATGAACGTGGCGGGTAGCGGCACAGTTTGGGATCATCACCACCGGCTTAGACGCGGCATGGGTGGGGGCGGTTTTAACTTTAATGTCGACCACTGTGGTTAAGCCACCAAGACCTTGAGCGCCAATGCCCAGCTTATTGGCTTTTTCAAAGATCTCTAAGCGCAACTTTTCTTCGGTGGTGTTAGCGCCGCGCTCTATTAAATCGTGAATATCGACCGGATCCATTAAGGATTCTTTAGCCATAACGGCGGCTTTTTCAGCGGTGCCGCCAATACCAATGCCGAGCATGCCCGGTGGACACCAGCCGGCACCCATGGTGGGCAGGGTATTCAGTACCCACTCGGTGACATCGTCTGAGGGGTTCAGCATTACCATTTTGGACTTGTTTTCTGATCCACCGCCTTTTGCGGCAATGGCCACTTCCACTTCATTACCTGGCACCATATCAATGTGTACCACAGACGGGGTATTGTCTTTGGTATTAAGACGCTTACCTGCCGGATCGGCAACAATAGAAGCGCGCAGCGGATTATCGGCATTCAGGTAGGCGCGGCGTACCCCTTCATCGACCATTTGTTGTACGGTGAGGTCACTGTCCCATTGCACTTGCATGCCAATTTTAACAAAACAGGTCACTATGCCGGTGTCTTGGCACAAGGGGCGATGGCCTTCGGCTGACATGCGCGAGTTAATTAAAATTTGTGCAATGGCGTCTTTGGCCGCCTGACTTTGTTCTTTGTTATAGGCTTTTTCTAGCGCCTGCACAAAGTCTAATGGATGATAGTAAGAAATATATTGCAGGGCATCGGCAACGGAGTCGATAAAATCCTGTTTTTTAATAATGCTCATCATGTTCCTCGCAGGTTCGCTATTCGCTCTATTAAGAAGACAAGTGTCTCTTGGGCGATGCTTGGTATTGTTATAATGACCGCTATGATACGCTTTACGCCCCTAAGCTGGCCAGCCCGAGCGCCAGACCAAATGCCAAAACTGTCGAGTAGATTACATAATGGGACTGCCTTTACATATTCACAGCCAACCTTTTACCGGCTCTGTGCATGATTTTTTTTCGCCTATTGCTCATTTACCTTGGGCGATGTTGTTGGAGTCGGGGGGAGATCATGGTGCCGATAGCCGCTTTCATATTATGAGTGCCCAGCCGTTAGCCACCTTAGTTACCGAGGCGGACAACACGCTTATTACGCACCAAGCTCAGCGCTATCACTCAACAGCGTCTCCATTTTCGTTATTAAAACAATGGCAAGCGGCCGTTATTGGTGATGTGAAGGTGCCAGAAGGCTATGCACATCTGCCATTTGTGGGCGGCGCCTTGGGCTTGTTTAGTTACGATTTAGGGCGTCGGGTAGAGCGGATACCGAATACGGCCATTAATGAGCTGGCTACCCCCGATATGGCGGTGGGACTATTTGATTGGGCATGGGTGATTGATTGCGAGCAACAGCTGGCGCATTTAGTGGTGCTAGGAGATCAGGCAGCATTGACGGCTCGATTAAGCTGGTGGCAAGCACAACAGGCGCTGGCGCAGGTGCATTTTAAGCTCACCTCTCAGTGGCAAGCCAACCAAAGCCAACAACAATATATTGAGCGTTTTAATCGAGTGCAAAATTACCTGCGGGCAGGGGACTGCTATCAAATTAACTTAACGCTGAGGTTTAATAGTCAATTTAGTGGCGATACTTGGCAGGCTTATCGGCAGCTAAGTGAGCACAATCAAGCACCATTTTCGGCCTTTTTACAGCTACCGAACAGCACTTTATTAAGCTTATCTCCCGAGCGCTTTATTGCCCTTGAAGGGCGGCGGGTAGAAACCAAACCCATTAAGGGCACACGGCCAAGAGGGGCGACCCAAGAGCAAGATCAAGCGCTGGCCAATGAATTAGCGAGCGCGCCTAAAGATCGTGCCGAAAATGTAATGATAGTGGATTTGCTGCGCAACGATATTGGCCGCGTGTGTGTGCCAGGCTCAGTAAAGGTGCCCTCATTATTTGCCATTGAGTCATTTGCGGCTGTGCATCATTTAGTGTCTACCATTACCGGTGAACTTGCTGAGGGCTTAACGGGGGCCGATTTATTAGCGGCAACCTTTCCGGGGGGCTCTATTACCGGCGCCCCTAAAGTGCGGGCCATGGAGATTATTGAGGAGCTAGAAACCCACCGCCGCCATGCCTATTGTGGCAGTATTGGCTATATTAGTGCCCATGGGCGTATGGACACCAGCATTACCATTCGTACCCTAGTGGCTGAGCAACATCGTTTATATTGCTGGGCTGGCGGCGGCGTGGTGGCAGACTCAACCGCAGAGGCTGAATACCAAGAGCTGTTTGATAAGCTGGGTAAAATATTGCCGGTGTTGGCAGCGCTATAACAAGTGGCACGCCTTGTGTGGTAGGGCAAAATAGGAGGTAGGTGTTAAACGATGCAGTTAGAAGAATTAAAAACACGACTTAATGTGTTGCCGCCTTTGGCTGATCCGCATTTGCCTGATAATGCCTATCCGGCGGCGGTATTAATGCCCTTACTGCCCACCGGGCAAGGGTTAGAGCTAGTGTTAACGCGCCGTAGTCGCCATTTACGTCATCATGCCGGCCAAGTGTGCTTTCCGGGAGGGCGAGTAGACAGCACAGATGTCAGCCTATGGGATGCGGCAGTGCGTGAAAGCTTTGAAGAGATCGGCTTGTTACCCGAGCAGTGTCAGCCATTGGCGCAATTACAGGCCCAGCATACTATTTCTGATTTTGCCCTAACCCCCTTTGTAGGGCTGGTGCAGGGGGAGGTGAATTTTAAGCTGAATCCGGGTGAAGTAGACGAGCTGTTTCAAGTACCGCTCGAATACTTATTAGATGTGCGCCATCACCATGTATTGTCGGTGAGTCGTAAAGGAGTGCCGCAGCAAGTGGTATTTATACGCTGGCATAATACCTGGATTTGGGGCATTACCGCCGCCATCATCCACCAGCTAGCACTACAGATAGCACGATAATGCTTTTTTAAGCGGTACGTTACCCGCCATACGCTATACGTAAGTAAACACCAAACCGGCGTTTTCTTTACCGTACGGCGTACCGCGTTAAACGTACCGCTTTCCCTTAGCCGTCATTGCGAGGAGCGTAGCGACGCGGCAATCCATGGCACAGACAGCGGTACGTTACCCGCCATACGCTATACGTAAAAACCAAAGCGGTGTTTTTCTTTCACGTACGGCGTACAGCGTTAAGCGTACAGCTCCCCGAAGGGGCACAGCCCCCGAAGGGCCGTTATTTAATACGCATGCCTGGTTGTGCGCCTTGGTGGGGTTCTAAAATCCACAGATCGTTACCACCAGGGCCGGCGGCTAATACCATGCCTTCACTTAACCCAAAGCGCATTTTACGAGGGGCTAGGTTGGCCACCATAACGGTGAGTTTGCCTTCTAAATCTTCTGGGCTATAAGCAGACTTTATACCAGCAAACACTTGGCGGGTTTCGCCGCCTAAATCGAGCTCAAGGCGTAATAGCTTGTCGGCTTTAGGCACGGCTTCGGCTTTAGTAATCAGCGCAACGCGCAAGTCGACTTTAGCAAAATCATCAAAGCTGATGGTGTCACTAATAGGGTCATCCGCCAAAGGGCCCGATACAGGTGCTGAGATTAAGCTTTGTTCAACGGCGAGATCTTCTTTTGATGCTTCTACCATGGCGGCTACTTTGTCTGTGTCCATTCTGCTAAATAATGACTTAAATGAGCTAAGGGTATGATCCACTAGCGGTGCAGATAAAGCGTCCCAAGTGAGAGTGGTGTTTAAAAAGGCCTCGCTGCGTTGAGCAAGCTCAGGCATCACGGGTTTTAAGTAGGTCATTAAACAACGGAACAAGTTAATGCCTACCGAGCAAATAGCTTGTAGCTGATCGTCTTGACCTTCTTGCTTGGCAATTACCCAAGGCGCTTGTTCATCTATATAGCGATTGGCTTTATCTGCAAGCGCCATGATCTCGCGTATGGCGCGACCAAATTCCCGTTGCTCATAATACTGACCTATGCGCTCACCGGCATTGGCAAATTCAGCATACAGCGCAGGCTCGGCGCATTGGGCAGATAACTGGCCGTTAAAACGCTTTTTAATAAAGCCGGCATTACGAGAGGCGAGGTTCACCAGCTTGTTAACCACGTCGCTGTTTACACGGGCCACAAAGTCGGTCAGGTTTAAGTCTAAGTCGTCAATGCGGTTAGTGAGCTTAGCAGCGTAGTAATAGCGCAAGCATTCAGGATCTAAGTGTTTAAGGTAGGTATCTGCCTTAATAAAGGTGCCTTTAGACTTAGACATTTTAGCGCCATCAACGGTTACGTAACCGTGCACAAAGATATTGGTGGGCTTTCGAAAGTTACTGCCGTCTAACATAGCGGGCCAAAACAGGCTGTGGAAATAGACAATGTCTTTACCAATAAAGTGATACAGCTCTGTGGTGCTGTCTTTATGCCAGTATTCGTCAAAGTTAATGTCGCCGCGTTTGTTGCAGTAGTTTTTAAATGAGCCCATGTAGCCAATGGGGGCATCTAACCACACATAAAAATACTTACCCGGTGCATCAGGAATTTCAAAGCCAAAATAAGGTGCGTCGCGGGTAATGTCCCACTGCTGCAAGCCCGACTCAAACCACTCTTCTAGCTTATTCGCCATTTCTTCTTGCAAAGCCCCGGAGCGGGTCCAAGCTTTTAACATGCCACTAAATTGGGGCAGGTCAAAAAAGAAGTGCTCGCTGTCTTTCATAATAGGCGTGGCGCCCGACACCGCAGAGCGAGGGTTTATCAGCTCAGTAGGGCTATAGGTTGCCGCGCACACATCGCAGTTATCACCGTATTGATCCTCAGCTTTACAGCTAGGGCAGGTGCCTTTAACGAAACGGTCGGGCAAAAACATATTTTGCTCGGGATCGTAGAGCTGAGAAATGGTGCGATTTTCAATAAAGCCGTTATTTTTTAGGCGGCCATAAATAAGCTCGGCAAACTCGCGGTTTTCTGGGCTATGAGTGGTGTGATAATTATCAAACCCGATATTAAAACGATGGAAGTCGGCTTGGTGCTCTTTTTGCACATCGGCAATCAGCTGTTCGGGATCTATACCCAATTGCTTAGCTTTAAGCATGATGGGGGTGCCATGGGCATCATCGGCACAAATAAAATGAACAGTTTGGCCGCGCATTCGCTGATAACGAACCCAGATATCGGCCTGAATATGCTCCAACATATGACCAAGGTGAATTGAACCGTTGGCATAGGGAAGGGCGCAGGTGACAAGTATCTTACGAGGTTCGGTAGCCATAATATCCATTCTGTTAGTTAATTTGATGGGACCGGCCATATTACCCGAGTTTTTTTAGGTTATACACACTTTGCCGACTTTTTCACGGCTAAAGCGGATATGTTGTGCGTTTTGGTGACGCTATCTTGGGCGAATGAATCAAAGTGTGGGCTATGGCGCTATTTATTGGTGAGTTCCGGCTGTGCTGTGCATGTTATGGCTTACGCCACCGCAGCCTTTTTGGTAGAGTGTGTGGCATCTTCACTCTGGGGTAACAGCATGAATAATGAACAGATTATGACGGCATTAAGCCAGTTTGTGCCTGCAAATTGGGCGCGCGATCCGGTTAGCGCTGGTTTTGTACGAGGAGTCACCCTCACAGACAGCACATTAGCGATTAAGCTGGTGCTGCCCTTTGTTGACTATCAGCTTGAGGCAAGCTTGCGCCAGCTTGATGAGCAGCTTTGTACCTTAAGCGGAGCACAAACCGTGGAGTGGCAATTAAGCCACGATGTTGCCACCTTGGCAGCGGCCGGAGAGTCTCAGAGTGTGGCGGGCGTGCGTAACATTATTGCGGTGTCGTCGGGTAAAGGCGGGGTGGGCAAATCAACTACCTCGGTTAACTTAGCACTGGCGTTAAGCCGTCTAGGGGCGCGAGTAGGCGTATTAGATGCGGACGTATATGGCCCCTCTATTCCGATGATGTTAGGTGTGCCCAAAGAAAAGCCCGCCAGTGATGATGGCAAAACCATGTCGCCCATTAGTGCCCATGGCATTGTGGCCAACAGTATTGGTTTTCTTGTTAAAGAGGGGGATGCCACCGTATGGCGTGGCCCTATGGCCAGTAAGGCGTTAGCGCAAATCTTGCGGGAAACCCGCTGGGGTGACTTAGACTATTTAATTGTCGACTTACCGCCAGGCACAGGGGATATTCAGCTGACCATGGCCCAAGATGTGCCCACTACAGCGGCGATTGTCGTTACTACGCCACAAAACGTCGCACTCGCGGATGCCGTTAAAGGTATTAGTATGTTCCGTAAAGTGAATATTCCGGTGGTGGGTGTGATTGAGAATATGAGTTATCACCAGTGTCGCCAGTGCGGCCATCAAGAGGCGTTATTTGGTGAAGGTGGGGGCTTGCGTGCTTCACAAGAGCATCAGGTGCCATTAATTGGTCAGTTGCCATTAGATGCCGACATTGGCCGACAAATGGATAAGGGGACCCCGACCTTGGTGGCCGAACCTGAGGGTGACTTGTCTCACTTGTATTTAACCATGGCGGCGCGTATTGCCAGTGGTGTGTACTTTAGTGGTAACGCAGTGCCTACTCGTTTGTATACTCGAGCGGTTTAATCATAGCTGCTATGGCCATAAGGCCTTGTTGTTGATAGTAAGAGAATGGCGTAGCAGCGCTATTTATTTTAAATGAGGAAGTTGTAATGCGTCTTTGTGACCGCGATATTAAGCGCTATTTGGCCGACGGTATTATTCATATTAGCCCCGAGCCAGATCCGGAGCGAATAAGTGGTGTGACGGTCGATGTATTACTGGGCAATGAGTTTCGAGTCTTTCAGGCACACAGTGCGCCCTATATCGATTTAAGTGGGCCTAAAGCCGAGGTGTCAGATGCCATTGAGCGGGTGATGAGCGATGAAATATTTATTGCAGATGGTGACGCTTTTTTTCTACATCCAGGCGAATTAGCACTGGCTGTGACACTGGAGTCTATTACCTTGCCTGATAATATAGTGGGCTGGTTAGACGGTCGCTCTTCGCTAGCACGACTGGGGTTAATGGTGCACGCCACTGCGCACCGTATTGATCCGGGCTGGTCTGGGCGCATTGTGCTGGAGTTTTATAATGGCGGCAAATTGCCCTTAGCATTGCGGCCCCACATGGTGATTGGTGCCCTTAACTTTGAAACCATGTCTGGCTCTGCAGAGCGTCCTTATATGAGTCGTGCTAACGCCAAATATAAAGCGCAACAAGGGGCTGACGCGAGCCGCATTAACCAAGACTAAGTGTTACGGACACACGGGATTAACATAATGAAAAAGTTATTTTACGGTATTGGCGGCTTAGTGTTACTGCTGGTATTGGCGTTGGTTGTATTAACCCAAGTGATTGATACCGAACGTGTTAAACGAGTATTAATAGAGCAAACGAGAGAGAAAACAGGCCGAGCATTAGTAATTAATGGTGATTTAAGCTGGCGCTTCTTTCCCTCTGTCGGCTTTACTGTAAAAGACGCATCCTTGCTTAATCCCCCAGGTTTTACAGAAGGGAATACTTTGTCGGTGGGCGAGATTAGCCTCGATGTTGCCCTTAAGCCATTGTTTGATAATAAGCTAGACGTTGGTGAGGCGGTGCTGGCTAATGCGCGACTGCACTTAATTACTCGTGCCGATGGCGTAACAAACATTGATGACTTGCGAGAACTGCTCGCTGAGTCAGGGAATAATACCGAGACGCCGGAAACCACCCCAGACGGGACGAAAACCGACACCCAGCCTGCGACAGAATCGACTCATTCGTCGATGCAAGTGAGCTTGGCAGGAGTGAAAGTAGCCGATGCTGAAGTGATCATTCAAAATGATATGAGCGCTAAGTTGACGCGGTTAAATCGTGTTAATTTTACTTTGAGTGATTTTGCCCCTGGTAATACGGTGCCGTTAAGCCTGTCGGGTAATTTATTTACCGATGATATTCAAGCCAATATTAAGGCCTCTGGTCAATTTTGGCTGGCGCCAGAGCTAGATCGCATACAGTTAAATGATCTGGACTTGTTAGTGGGCACCACAGGTCGTGCCATTCCGGGTAATAAACAGTTTGCGTTGCAAGGTGACTTGTCTTATCACTTAGACAATAAATTGGCGACCTTTAAAGAGGTAGACCTTGATATTGGTGAACTGGCGGTGAGCGGTGAGCTTGCCGTGGCGCACCAAGGTCAACCAGAATTGTCTTTTAACTTACATACCGATTTGCTTGATATTGATGCGCTACAAGCAGATTGGCGCGCCACGCCGGTAACAGAAAACACACAAGACGCCAAAGAGGCGGTCAGTCAAAATGCAGCACCACCGGCAACCTTATCGTCAGCTGTTCCCTCTGCTGAGCCTGATATGTCATTTTTGCAAAATATTAAAGTAGAAGGTGAGTTGGCCGCCGACAAAGTACAAGCCAGTGGCATAGAGCTTGAGCAACTTGATATTCACATTTATCTTGATCAAGGCAAAGTAACGCTTAACTCGGTGCAAGCACAATTATATGAAGGCCAGATTGATGCGACAGCTGAGCTGGATGTGACTCGTCACCCTGCGCGTTTTTGGGTTAAGCAAACTCTGACAGGTATTAATGCCCATGAACTGCTTAATGCAGCCGCTGATTTAGATTATTTAGAAGGGCGTGGTGATTTAACGTTTAACTTAACTGGTTCAGGCTTGACTGCTGCAGCCATTAAAAAAAGCGTAAAAGGCACGGCGGGCATTAAAGTAACAGATGGCGCCTTGCAGGGTGTGAATATTGCTTCGTTGATCCGCCGTGCGTATGCCAAGGTAAAAGGCTTGCCTGTACCAGCGAAAGACCAGGTAGAAAAGACTGACTTTAGTGCACTGACCGCCGATTTTGCGATTGCTAAAGGGACTGTTAGTACTGATAACTTGCACATGGCTTCTCCTTTGTTACGCATAGACGGTGAAGGTGAAACCGACCTGTTTGACCAGTCACTCGATATCTTAATGAATACGGCGATTGTAGGCAGCCTGAAAGGGCAAGATGGTGAAGAGTTAAGCGAATTAAAAAATATTTTATTACCGATACGTATCAGTGGCTCTTATCAAGACCCAGAATATAGCCTAGATCTACAACAGCTATTTGATGTGTATTTAAGTGAAAAGGCTGATAAAGAAATAGAGCGAGCCAAGCGTAAACTCGGCGATAAATTAGGGGATAAGTTAGGCGACAAACTCGGTGATAAATTACCCGGGTTGTTCGATAAACTAGGACTCTAGTAACAAGAGCGCTAAAGAGCTTGCTGATAACGCCTTGCTCGCTTAGCGCTCTTTTTTATCTGTGATCTTTGATATTATACCAATCTAAGTAAATATATGATCTATTTTTACGTTGAGCGGTGGAGGCACAAAGATCAGCTTTTGTACCAATCTACCCCGAGCGTAGGGTCGAATTTATTCGACCTCTTTAGGCCTTGCTATGGTTTTTAGTCGATTGAAATCGACCCTACAGAAGCCATAAAACCGGATCAACTAGTTTTCAAGATTGGTATTAGGAAGGTGTTTGATGAAAAGTACTCACAAGACATCCCACACAAGTAAGCCGATAGCCAAGGTGCTCATGGTGTGTTTGGGTAATATCTGCCGCTCACCTAGTGCAGAAGCTGTGTTACGCCAGCAAGCAGCCAAAGTGGGTGTTGCTTTACAGGTAGACTCAGCAGGTACTTATGGTGGGCATGCTGGCGCTTTGCCAGACGCACGGTCGCGAGCAGCAGGGGAGCGCAGAGGTTATGATTTTAGTGGTATTTATTCTCGCCAAGTGCAAGTAGCGGATTTTGCTCAGTTTGATCTGATTCTTGTCGCAGATAACAGCAACCTCACCCAGCTAAAACAATTGTGTCCAGCTGAACATCAGCACAAACTGAGACTCTTACTGAGTTTTAGTCAACAAGCCGCCCAAGAAGTCCCAGATCCCTATTACGGCGGTGAGCAAGGCTTTGAGCAGGTGTTGGATTTAATCGAGTCAGCTTGTACGGGCATTTTGGCGCAATATAGTCATCAATAATACCAATCAGGAAAACTCACTGATCAGGTGTGTGGTGGGAGGTGACTTTGTTTCCTCTTGATACAGCATTCAAATAGAACGAATATTTAACGTGATTGATATAAAAAAGGCTCCCGTAGGAGCCTTTTTTGTGGTGGTTGCTAATTAATAGCTACTGGGTTTAGTCATAGGGGCAGAAGCTGTGTTTTTAGCCGCTGTGCTACCAGCATGACGGCCACTGCTTGTCACTGTTTCTCGCAACAAGGGCGGGAATTCTGGCTTCACGTAGGGAGCCTGCTCAACGACAGTTGGCTTAGTCATGGGAGCAGACGCCTGTTTAGCACCTTGATATAACCCCGTGCTTGCTGCGGCTGGTGATGTTGCTGTTTGCACCACCTTTTTTTCTATTGCAGGTGGAGCTTGCTGCTCTGTTACCGGTTCAGCCTGTGGTTTTGCTACAGGTTCTGCTTGTGGCGCAGCTTTTTCGTCGGTGACGGGCTGTGCCTGCTGCTCTGCTACCGGTTCAGTCTGTGGTTTTGCTACAGGTTCTGCTTGTGGCGCAGCTTTTTCGTTAGTAACGGGCTTTGCCTGCTGCTCTGCTAGCGATTCAGCCTGTGGTTTTGCTACAGGTTCTGCTTGTGGCGCAGCTTTTTCGTCAGTAACGGGCTGTGCCTGCTGCTCTGCTACCGGTTCAGTCTGTGGTTTTGCTACAGGTTCTGCTTGTGGCGCAGCTTTTTCGTTAGTAACGGGCTTTGCCTGCTGCTCTGCTAGTGGTTCAGCCTGTGGTTTTGCTACAGGTTCTGCGTGTGGCGCAGCTTTTTCGTCAGTAATAGGCTGTGCCTGCTGTTGTGTTACCGGTTCAGCCTGTAGTTTTGGCTTGGCGTCTTGCTTTGCTTGTTGGGCCTGTTCTGCCTGTTCTGCTTTAGCGGCTTGAGCTTGGGCTTCTTGTGCAGCCAGCTCTTCTGCAGATGCGACCCATTTTTCTTCACCTTCGCGCTCAATAAGTGCTGCTATGCTGTTTTCACGGCGACGGCGGCGATTATCTTCATTCATTCGCTTGCGCTTGGGCATAGGGTTGCGCTTGTGCTGAGACGTTTTCTCAGTGTCTGCTGTGGCCTCTACTGCACTAGGCTCTGGCTTTTGAATGTTTGCTTCAACGGGCTTGCCATCATTATCTACGCGAACTTGTTTGCGCATTTCACGACGCTGACGACGCTCGGCCACGTTTTGTGCTTTTTGCTCGTTGTGCTGCGCTTCGGTAGATGTTGCCTGTTGCGCATCTTTTTGCTGAGCACTTTGCTGCTGAGCACTTTGTTGCTGAGCACTTTGCTGCTGAGGGCTCTCACGGCGAGGCTTGCGGCGGTCGCGACGAGGGCGCTCGTTTTTATTGTCGGTATCAGAAGCTTGCTGAGATTTATTCTCAGGGGTTGCTTGGGCTTTATTGTAGCGCTCTTCATCCCGTGGCTTACGGTTATCTGGGCGATCATTTGAGCGATCGTTGCGTTCATTATTACGCCCATTACTACGAACGTTGGCATTGCTTTGCTGACGGGCGTTAGTGCGACCATTATTACGGTTGCTATTGCGGCTGTTGGTGCGGTTATTACGATCGTTATTACGTGCTGGGCGCTCTTTGGGCTCAGGCGTTACAGGCGGTGTAGTGGCTGCTTGTGGTTCAGTGGTGCCTTTAAACCAGCTAGAAACGGCGCACATAATACGGTTGAGTAATCCGGGTGGAGCCTGCTCAGGGGCAGAAGCGGTAGGCGCTTCTTTTGTGGTAGGCGCCGTAAAACCTTGTAAGGCAGGCTGCTCGCTGCGAGAAGATGCTTTGCTATCGCGTGGCGTGTAAGCGGGCTTATCGACGGATGATTTTAAATGAAAGCTGCTTACACTTTCTTCATCGCCACTGCGTACTCGTGCCACTTCAAAGTGAGGGGTTTCAAGTTGTTCGTTGGGAATAATGTAGATACTAACACTATAGCGCTGCTCAAGATCGGCAATGGCTTGGCGCTTCTCGTTTAGCAAGTAAGCGGCAACATCAACCGGCACTTGGCCATGAATTTGGCCGGTATTATCTTTTAGCGCTTCTTCTTCAATTAGGCGCAAAATAGCCAGTGCTAATGATTCATTATCACGAATGGTGCCTTGGCCTAAGCAACGCGGACACACGTGCGTGCTTGACTCTCCCAAAGAAGGGCGCAAGCGTTGGCGAGACATTTCTAATAAGCCAAAGCGAGAGATGCGGCCTAGCTGAATGCGCGCACGATCTTGGCGTACTGCATCGCGTACGCGATTTTCTACTTCGCGCTGGTGGCGTACGGGGGTCATATCAATAAAGTCGATTACCACCAAGCCACCTAAGTCGCGCAGGCGTAATTGGCGAGCAATCTCATCTGCGGCTTCTAAGTTAGTTTGTAGCGCAGTTTCTTCAATGTCGCCGCCTTTGGTGGCACGAGAAGAGTTAATGTCGATACTGGTGAGGGCCTCGGTGGGGTCAATAACAATACTGCCACCAGAGGGGAGGCGCACTTCGCGTTGAAAAGCCGACTCTATTTGGCTTTCAATTTGAAAGTGGCTAAACATAGGCACATCGCCTTCGTAGAGCTTAACGCGGCTCACAAAATCGGGGCGTACCAGTTCAATGTGCTTTTGAGCGCGTTCAAAAACTACAGGGTTATCAATTAAAATTTCACCAATATCGCGGCGCAAATAATCGCGAATAGCACGTACAATCACGTTACTTTCTTGGTGGATTAAAAAGGGAGCTGTGCCGCCTTCGGCCGCTTCTTGAATGGCAGACCAGTGCGTTTGCAATACATGTAAATCCCACTCTAGCTCTTCAGCCGATTTACCCACACCTGCAGTACGCACAATTAGACCCATGCCGTCGGGCAAGTCAAGTTGAGACAGCGCTTGTTTTAGCTCGGTACGCTCGTCACCTTCAATGCGGCGCGAAATACCGCCAGCACGCGGGTTATTAGGCATTAATACCAAGTACGAGCCTGCCAAACTGATAAAGGTAGTTAACGCGGCGCCTTTATTACCTCGCTCTTCTTTATCTATTTGTACGATAACTTCTTGACCTTCTTTAACCACCTCTTTGATATTGGGGCGGCCTTGATAGGTATAACCGGCAGGGAAGTAGTTGCGGGCAATTTCTTTTAAGGGCAAAAAACCATGACGATCAGCACCATAATCAACAAAGGCGGCTTCAAGGCTGGGTTCTACACGGGTAATTTTGCCCTTGTAGATATTGGCTTTTTTTTGTTCGTGCCCAGGGCTTTCAATATCTAAATCGTAGAGCTTTTGCCCGTCTACTAGGGCAACGCGCAACTCTTCTTCTTGAGTGGCGTTAATTAGCATTCTTTTCATTAATGACTCTTTTTATAAGTTTTTACTGTTTTTACAGTGTTGGTATGTCCCTAATTTCGCCGTGTTATTCCGACGGACACCGGCCTCGAGTCTGTTAGCGTAACGAATACAGCCTCCCGGCTGGGTACGCTTGAGGCGCTTATTCAGGTGTCTTTCGCGTAAGGGAGAGCCCAAAGGTCGCGAATAAAACGGATAGTTAGGGGTATTCTGGAGTGTTTTCCCATTTGGGGAAAACACGAAAATCTAGGTTATTATCACACTTTAACGGTAACCTTAGCAAGGCGCCTTTTTTGCATCCTATTTCATCGACTAATGATAGAATATTGACTATGAAAACAGAACTACACCACAGCGTGCGACTGCTCACCATAGAGGCTGAGTATGAAGGGCAGCGCATAGATAATTATTTACGAACTCAGCTTAAAGGCGTTCCCAAAAGCCTGATTTATCGAATTGTGCGCAAAGGCGAGGTAAGAGTTAACAAAAAGCGCATTAAACCAGAATATAAATTGCGGGTGGGAGATATTGTTCGGGTGCCGCCGGTGCGAGTAGCAGAGCGAGATCATTCAGTGCCTGCCAATAAACAACAAGAAGTGCAGTCACTAGAGTCGGCTATTGTTTATGAAGACGATGCATTAATAGTGATCAATAAACCCTCTGGCATGGCGGTGCACGGTGGCAGTGGATTAAGCTTTGGCTTAATTGAAGGATTGCGCACCTTACGGCCTCAGGCGCGATTTTTAGAATTGGCACATCGTTTAGACAGAGATACCTCTGGACTATTATTAGTGGCGAAAAAACGCAGCATGTTACGTAACTTGCATGAGCAGCTGCGTGAAAAAACCATGAATAAATACTATTTGGCGTTAGTTCAAGGTCAGTGGCAAGCTAATCAAAAGGCGGTTAAAGCCCCACTAAGAAAATATGAACTGCCCTCGGGGGAGCGCACAGTTAAGGTTGACACCAAAGAGGGTAAACCTTCAGAAACGCGATTTAAGATACTGCAAACCTTTAGTAGCGCCACCCTAATGGAGTGCAGCCCTATTACCGGGCGCACCCATCAAATTCGCGTACATACCTTGCATGCAGGGCACCCGATTGCTGGCGATAATCGTTATGGTGATGAACAGTTTGATGAACAAATGCGCCGTTTGGGCCTTAAGCGCTTGTTTTTACATGCGTGTCGTTTACGCTTTTTTCACCCAGGCCGAGAAGAGCAGATGGTAGTAGAGGCGCCGTTAGAGCCATCGCTACAAAAATTACTCACTAAAATGAGGTAGGTATGAAGTATCGTCTGATTATTTTTGACTGGGATGGCACCCTAATGGATTCGGTTGCCCGCATCGTCTCCTGTATGGAAGCCGCCGCACGAGACTGTCAGTTAACTGTGCCTACGGCTGCCGCGGTGCGCGATATTATTGGTTTAAGCTTACATAAAGCCTTTCCTATTTTATTTGGTGCTCTTAGTGAGCAGCAAGCGCAACTGCTGTTAACAACTTATCGCTGTCATTATATGGAGCTTAACAGCACACCAACGCCGTTATTTGCAGGGGCTGGGGAGTTAATAACAAGCTTGCACCAAGGCGGTTACCAATTAGCCGTCGCCACAGGAAAGTACCGCGCAGGGTTAGATGCGGTTTTAACCAGTACCCAACTGGGTGAGTATTTTCATGCCTTACGTGGTGCCGACCAGGCATTATCTAAGCCTAATCCTCTGATGCTTGAGCAAATATTAACTGAGCTTAAACTCACCCCCGCAGATGCGGTGATGGTGGGGGATTCCAGCTATGACTTGGCGATGGCGAACGCGATCGGCATGGACTGCATAGGTGTGACCTATGGCGTGCACGATGTTGCTAGGTTATGCCAACATACTCCGGTGGCTTTAATTGATGATATTCGCGAGCTAACAAAGTGGATCTAATCATTGGTAAAGCGGTACGCTTTACGCTAACCGCGGTACGAAAAAACATCCCCCTTGACTTATTTAAGCGTGAACGCTGTTAAGGCACGGCGATCCCACATTGACCTAATAGATCGACTAGGGCGATTAACGGCAAGCCGACCAAGCTGTTAGGGTCGCGGCCATCCATGCGCTCAAATAAACTGATGCCTAAGCCTTCACATTTAAAGGCGCCGGCACAGTCAAGGGCGGGCTCTTGTGCCAGATAGCGATCAACTTGGGCCTCATTTAAGTGACGAAAGGTGACGGAAAAAGGCTCCACCATTGAGTGCATCTGTTGTTGGGCGGCATCATACACCGCCAGCCCTGTATAAAAGGTGAGGGTTTGGCCGCTGGCGGCTAATAACTGGGCTTTGGCCTTGGCTAACGTGCCAGGTTTGCCAAGGATCTGCCCTTGACTTACGCACACTTGATCTGAGCCAATAATGATGGCTTGGGGTTCATCTGCTGCCACCGCATAGGCTTTTTGCTCTGCTAAGCGCAGTACCAGCTTGGGGGCGGTTTCTAACGGTAGGGGCTGTTCGTTAATATTAGGGCTAATAGAGTGAAACGTTAACCCTAGCTTTTGTAATAATTGTTGGCGGTATATGGATGAAGAGGCAAGAATAAGCGTGGGCATAATAGGGCAGTATCAATCATTAATGGGAGCCAGCAGTATAGCAGCTTCATGCTGGGAACAGAGGGGTGCCAACCTTGTTTGGGTTATTTATCGATATAAGTGTGTTTTTCTTTGACTATAATGCTGTGTCTCTATAATATGCGCGCCTTATGGAAAAGGTAAAGTTGCCCAATAAGGTTGATCCCGCTCGCTGCGCGCAAAATCGTCTTAAATATCAAGGCGAGTATGGCGCACATCTAATGCCCAGATTAGCGGAGTCAACTCAAGGTATCCATGGTGATATCGACGTGTCTCTAGACTTTGGTACCGATGCCCAAGGGCTACGTATTGTCTCGGGGTCTACCCGAGCTCATGTGTTGCTCCAGTGCCAAAGATGTAATGAGCTGTTTGATACCACTGTAGAATCCGAATTTACATATACGCCGTTGCGTGCAAATGCATCGGTGCCAGAATTGCCGGAAGACTACGACATTATAGAAGTGGATGAGGCTGGTGAAGTCAGCTTAGTTGAATTGATTGAGGATGAACTCATTCTTAGCATTCCCCAGATACCGACTCATGAAAATGAGCAATGTTCTGAGGGTCAATTTGACCAAAGTTTTGGTAAGCTACCCACCGTGGAAGAACGTCCGAATCCTTTTGCGATTTTGGAAGAATTAAAACGTAAGTAACCGATTTAGGAGTGAAGTCAAATGGCCGTACAAAAGAGTAAAGTATCTCGTGCCGTTCGTGGCAGCCGCCGTGGACACGATTCATTGACAACAGCACAGTTGTCTGTAGACAAAACGACCGGTGAATTGCACCGTCGTCACCACGTAACTGCTGATGGCTTTTACCGTGGTGTAAAGGTTATTAATAAGTAATATCCTTTGTCGCAGCTAATTGTTGCGTTAGATATGATGGGGGGCGATTATGGCCCTCCTATAACAGTGCCTGCCGCCGTGCAGGCGCTGTCGCTTCTGCCTGATCTCAATTTGCTCTTGTTTGGTCTAGAAGACGAACTTGCCCCTTGGTTATCTCGTTTTCAATTAGATCAACACCCGCGTGTGCAGGTTCAATATTGCAGTCAGCAGGTGGGCAATGATGATAAAGCCGCTTATGCCCTGCGCCATCTAACCGACTCTTCTATGCGCAATGCGCTTGATGCTTTGGCATTAGGGCGTGCTTGTGCCTGCGTGAGTGGCGGTAACACAGGCGCGCTAATGGCTATGGCCATCAAAACACTCAGCACCTTACCCGGAGTAGACAGACCCGCCTTAATAACGCGATTGCCTCAAGTTGGAGGAGGTTATGCTTTATTGCTGGACGTGGGGGCTAATATTAGCTGCAATGCCGAACAGTTAGTACAGTTTGCCTTAATGGGTGAACAAACCGCACAACACACCTTAGGGATTGCACACCCGCGTATTGCGTTACTGAATGTAGGCGCTGAGGCTAGTAAAGGTAATGAGGCCGTGCGCCAAGCCGGATTACGTTTGCGTGAACATACTGAGTTAGACTATAGCGGCTACATTGAAGGCAATGAGTTATTTTTGGGTCGAGCCGACGTTATTGTGTGTGATGGATTTGTGGGTAACGTCGCCCTAAAGACCAGCGAAGGAGTAGCCAAACTACTGCTGAGCCAACGTAGAAGAAGTGGTTTTTTAAGCAAGTTCTTAACGTTTTGTTTAAAAAAACGCCTCTCTCATCTGAACCCCGACCAGTATAACGGTGCAAGTCTGATAGGATTACGCGCCAGTGTGGTAAAAAGCCATGGCAGTGCCGGCTCATCCGCCTTTTTAAATGCGATCTTACAGGCTGTAGGTCAAATAGAATACAATTTGCCTGCGAGCATCGCGCACCGTTTTGATACTGCCTTACAGGACAGCCACCTAAGATAATGCCTATGAACAGTAAAATATTGGGAACCGGCAGCTACCTGCCATCAGCGGTACGTACTAATGCCGATTTAGAGAAAATGGTAGACACCAGCGATAGTTGGATAGTTGAGCGCACCGGTATTCGTGAGCGCCGTATTGCCAATGCCGATGAAACCATCGCCAGCATGTCGCACCAAGCGGCACTCCGCGCCTTGGAAGCTGCAGGAATGAGTGCGCTTGAACTTGACATGATAGTACTAGCCACCACTAGTAGCGAAAATGCCTTTCCGGCAGCGGCCTGCCAAGTACAAGCACTGCTGGAAATTCCTGGCATTGCGGCTTTTGACTTGTCTGCGGCCTGTGCCGGATTTAGCTATGCCTTGAGTGTGGCTGATCAATTTATTAAAAGTGGCCAAGCGCGTCACATTTTAGTGATTGGGGCGGATGCGTTGTCGAGAGCGTGCGATCCTACAGATCGTGGCACTGTGATTTTATTTGGTGACGGTGCCGGTGCTGTGATACTGGGCGCCAGCGAAGAGCTGGGTATTTTGTCGACGCATTTACATGCTGATGGTCGATATGGCGACATGCTGAAGTTACCTCATAGTCAACGCAGCAATAACGATGCCGACATGAATGCGTATATGAGCATGAAAGGCAACGATGTATTCAAGGTTGCGGTGTCGCGTTTAAGCGAAATTGTGACCCAGACCTTAGAAGCTAACAATATAGATAAATCTGAGCTGGACTGGTTGGTCCCTCATCAGGCAAATTACCGTATTATTAATGCCACCGCGCGTAAGTTAGGCATGTCACTTGACAGTGTCATCCTAACACTAGACCGACATGGCAACACGTCGGCGGCCAGTGTGCCTATCGCTTTTGATGAAGGGGTACGTGATGGTCGTATTCAGCGAGGCCATTTGGTATTGCTCGAAGCTTTTGGTGGTGGTTTTGCATGGGGCTCAGCCCTAGTGCGCTTTTAAGCCCGAGTCTGGTGTAAACCCAGGACGCTTTTAAAAAGGACAAACAATGACATTTGCCATTACCTTTCCCGGTCAGGGATCTCAAACCGTGGGTATGCTTGCGGAGTTATTAGCGGAACATAACAGCGTAAAAGAGACCTTTGCTGAGGCATCTACCGCCTTGGGGTATGATCTTGCTGAGTTAGTGCTTAACGGACCGGCAGACGAGTTAAATAAAACATGGCGGACTCAACCTGCTTTATTAACGGCATCAGTGGCTATTTGGCGTTTATGGCAGCAAGAAGGCGGTGAACAACCCGCAGTGATGGCAGGCCACAGTTTAGGTGAGTATTCGGCGCTGGTGTGTGCTGGCGTATTAAGCTTAAGCGATGCGGTGAAGCTGGTTGAGCTGCGTGGTCAGTTAATGCAAGAAGCCGTGCCCGAAGGTACCGGGGCGATGTCGGCGATTATTGGGCTAGACAACGATGCCATTATTGCTAACTGTGCTAAAGCGCAACAAGACGAAGTAGTATCTGCTGTTAACTTTAACTCGCCCGGGCAGGTTGTTATTGCCGGTAATAAAGCGGCGGTAGAGCGTGCCAATGTGCTAATGAAAGAAAGCGGCGCTAAGCGTGCCTTGCCATTGCCGGTAAGCGTACCGTCGCACTGCGCCTTAATGCGTAGTGCCGCCGAGCAGCTTGAGCAAACGCTTTCTAGTATGACCTTTAATGAGCCCACTATACCGGTGATTAATAACGTTGATGTAAAGCAAGAGACGTGTGCGCGTGCCATTAAAGACGCTTTAGTACGCCAGCTTTATAGCCCAGTACGTTGGACAGAAACGGTAGAAACCTTGGTCACCAAAGGCGTAACGTTATCCCTTGAAATGGGCCCGGGTAAAGTGTTGTCTGGTTTGGCTAAACGCATAGATAAACGCGTTACCGGTCAGGCAGTTAATGACGCGGCCAGTGTGCAAGAAGCACTCGCAGCAGTGCAAGCATTGAACGTTAAAGCATAATACACACAATTTTAATAAGAGCTGGCAAAGTGCACAATGGACACCTAAAGGGTGTGGTGATGCAATATGCCAGCTTTTGCTATCACTGAAGGAGTCTTAATGAGTTTTTCCGGTAAAGTTGTACTGGTAACAGGTGCTAGCCGAGGTATTGGCCGCGCAACCGCTGAGCTTTTTGTTAGCCGTGGTGCCACTGTGGTGGGCACGGCAACCAGCGAAAAGGGCGCAAACGCCATTAGCGAATACTTGGGTGATAATGGCACCGGCTTAGTATTAAACGTCACAGATGCCAGCTCACTAGAGCAGCTGCTAAAGACCATTAAAGAGCGTTATGGTGATATTGATGTGCTGGTGAATAATGCCGGTATTACCCGCGATAATCTGTTAATGCGTATGAAAGAAGATGAGTGGCAAGATATTATTGATACTAACTTGACCTCGGTATTTCGTGTCTCTAAAGCAGTATTACGCGCCATGATGAAAAAGCGTCACGGTCGTATTGTGACTATCGGCTCGGTAGTGGGCACCATGGGTAATGGTGGCCAAGCGAACTACGCCGCGGCTAAAGCCGGTTTAATTGGGTTTAGTAAGTCACTGGGGCGTGAAGTGGCGTCTCGTGGCATTACTGTTAATGTGGTGTCACCTGGGTTCATTGAAACTGACATGACACGCGCATTGAATGAAGAGCAAAGGGAAGGTATCTTGTCGCAGGTGCCGGCACAACGTTTGGGTGATCCCAAAGAAATTGCCTCTGCTGTGGCTTTTTTAGCCTCAGATGAAGCAAGTTATATTACAGGCGAAACGCTGCACGTAAATGGTGGCATGTACATGGTGTGATGAAAATCTCCGCAGTTGCAGACTGTTTGATGGAAAATTCCGCATATTAGGTGTTTTTTCTGGTTTGACCAGCGTTAAATAGTCTTGCAAACCACGGTTATTTTAATACACTACCGCAACGACACGCACTAGCGTATTTCTAAAGGATAATACTGGTCATGAGCAATATTGAAGAACGTGTAAAAAAAATCATCATTGAGCAACTGGGTGTTAAAGAAGAAGAAGTTAAATCTGAAGCTTCTTTCGTAGATGACTTAGGTGCAGACTCTTTGGACACCGTTGAGTTAGTAATGGCTTTGGAAGAAGAATTCGATACTGAAATTCCTGATGAAGAAGCTGAAAAAATCACCACCGTTAAAGCGGCTGTTGATTACATCAACGCTAACCAAGAGTAATAAACCTGTGCCGAAGTGGCCATTCGCCACTTCGGCATTTTTCTTATACTAACCCTTTCGGAGACGTTCCTGTGTCCAAACGCAGAGTCGTAGTGACAGGTCTCGGTATGCTCTCACCTGTTGGTAACACCGTTAATGCCAGCTGGCAGGCTGTGCTAGCAGGCCAAAGTGGCATTAGCAATATTGAGCACTTTGATACTACCGAATACGGCACTAAATTCGCAGGCCTGGTCAAGGACTTCGTTCCCGAAGATCATGGTATCGCTAAAAAAGAAGCCCGTAAGATGGATCTCTTTATCCAGTACGGGGTGGCTGCAGGTTTGCAAGCCATGGCTGATTCAGGCCTAGAGATTAATGACACTAATGCCGATCGCGTTGGTGTTTCGATTGGTTCAGGTATTGGCGGGTTGGGCTTAATTGAGCACAATCACACTAATCTTCTGGCCAGCGGACCGCGTAAATTAAGCCCGTTTTTTGTTCCCTCTACCATCATCAATATGGTATCTGGACACTTATCTATTATGAGTGGCTTACGCGGCCCTAATATTGCAGCAACCACTGCTTGTACTACAGGTACACACAGCATTGGTATTGCGGCCCGCATGATTGCTTACGGTGATGCCGATGCCATGCTTGCCGGCGGCACCGAAAAAGCGTCCACCACTATGGGGATGGGCGGCTTTTCAGCGGCACGTGCATTGTCTACACGCAATGATGAGCCACAAAAAGCCAGTCGTCCTTGGGACAAGGGCCGTGACGGTTTTGTGCTGGGCGACGGTGCAGGCGTAATGATGCTTGAAGAGTATGAGCATGCCAAAGCCCGTGGCGCCACTATTTATGCCGAGCTAGTGGGCTTTGGTATGAGTGGTGATGCACACCACATGACAGCGCCGCCTGCCGATGGCAGTGGTGCGGCTAAATCAATGACCAATGCCATTAATGATGCAGATATTGCTGCATCCGCGATTGGTTATGTCAACGCCCATGGCACTTCTACTCCTTTGGGGGATGTGGCCGAGCTACGAGGCGTTAAGTTAGTATTTGGTGAGCATGCACAACATCTAATGGTGAGCTCTACTAAATCGATGACTGGTCATTTATTGGGTGCTGCTGGTGCCATAGAGGCGATTTTTAGTGTGTTGGCACTGCGTGACCAAATTGCACCGCCCACCATTAACTTGGATGAACCAGATGATGAGTGTGATTTAGATTTAGTCCCTCATACGGCTAAAAAAGGTCAATTTGAATATGCATTATCCAACTCCTTCGGGTTTGGTGGCACTAATGGCTCATTGATTTTTAAGCGCATATAATGGCCTATTGGCCAATCCCAAGCCCGGCCTTTGTGCCGGGCTTTTTTATGGGGGCAAGATGCATATTTTTATTAGCGACAGCACTGGGGTATATAAAGAAGCCAAAGATTGCGAGTTAGTCGCGGCGCTAAGCCGAGCTTGGCAGTTAGGGGATGGGCATTTTAGTACGCTGCATGCCTACCAAGGGCAGCTTATTAATTGGCCTTACCATGTCGCTCGACTCAAACAAGCCTGCCAGCGTTTGCAGATGGTTATGCCTAATGAAAGTACCTTGTATGCGCTGGCTAATGCCGCCATTCAGCCTGAAAGCGATCAGGTGTTGCGCATTACACTGGTGAGAGGCGTTGGGGGGCGAGGCTATAGCATGACAGGCTGTGGTGCACCTGCACTCGTGTTAAACTGTGTGCCGTTTCCTGAACATTACTATCAATGGCGCCAGCAGGGTATTGCCTTGGGTGTTTGCCAAGGGCGTTTAGGAAGTAGCCCTCTATTGGCCGGCTTAAAAACCGTGAACCGCCTTGAACAAGTGTTATTAAAAGCCGAGCTGGATGTTCAACAATGGCCCGAAGCATTAGTGCTGGATAGCGCAGGTAATGTCATTGAAGGTGTTACTGCGAATGTGTTTTGGCGAGAGGGAGAGCGTATTTTTACCCCCTCGCTGAGCAGTGCGGGTGTTTGCGGCACACTACGAGCTTGGTGTCAGCATTATTTAGGCGCACGTTTAACTGTTACTCACGCGCCATTGGCGCGCTTGCTAGCCGCCGATGAAGTTTGGTTAACTAACGCACTTATGGGCATAGTCCCCGTTATTGCTATTGGTGCTCAACATATACCGGGCACACCGATTATCACACAGGAATTACAGCAGGTTTATGAAAACACTCATTAAATGGTTGGCGCGATTATTTTTATTAGCGGTACTTGCCATAGCGGGCATCGCATTTTATGGCTTTACCCAGTGGCAAGCGTTAGAAGAAATGACCATTGCCCAGCCAGATGAAGCCTCTTTATTTGTGGTTAAGCGCGGTGAAACAACTTTTCATTTAATTAATCGTCTTGCTGATGATCCTGTGCCTGCACTTACTCGTAAAGTGTGGCTGCGTTTTCACCCTGAGCTGACTGCTGTGCGACAAGGCACCTACCAGCTTGATCAGCATACGTCACTGCGTGACGCGTTAATGACGATGGTGGAGGGGGATGTGTATCGCTTACAGGTGACCTTAGTTGAAGGCTTACGTATTAGTGATTGGCAGCAAAAGTTAGCCCAAGCAGAACATGTGAAAGTGACCTTAAATGAGGCAACTGAGGCTGATATTGCCGAACAACTGGGCATAAAAGAGGATAAGCTAGAAGGTTTATTACTCCCAGAAACCTATAGTTATACTCCCGGTGACACTGACTTATCTATTTTGCAACGTGCTCACCATGAAATGGAACAGTTTTTAGCCGATGCGTGGGAGAAACGCCGTCCAGACCTACCGATAAAAACGCCATTTGAAGCGCTTATTTTAGCCTCTATTATTGAAAAAGAGTCAGGTGTGGCGGATGAGCGCCCGTTAATCGCCTCTGTGTTTGTTAATCGATTGCGGGCCAATATGCGCTTGCAAACAGATCCCACCGTTATTTATGGCATGGGAGATGACTATGACGGTAATATTCGTAAAAAAGACTTACAAACGCACACCGCTTATAACACCTATATGATTGATGGTTTACCCCCAGGCCCTATTGCGATGCCCAGCAAAGAAGCCATTACAGCGGCCTTGCAACCACTAGATAGCAAATATTATTATTTTGTGGCCACCGGAGAAGGTGGGCGTCATTATTTTTCAAAGTCACTGCGCGAACATAACAATGCCGTGCGTCGTTATATTTTAAAAAGGTAAAGTAAATGAGCCAATTTATTGTCATTGAAGGGCTCGAAGGTGCCGGGAAAAGTACGGTGCAAGGGCATGTAGCTGACTGGCTTGAGCGTAAGGGGCTGACTGTATTGCGCACTCGAGAGCCTGGGGGGACCCCCTTGGCAGAAAAAATGCGCGGTTTGGTTAAAGAGGTGCATGACGAGCCTTTAACCATGGAAGCAGAGTTGCTTCTTATGTATGCGGCACGGGTTCAGTTAGTGAAAGGGTGCATTCAACCGGCATTAGCGGCAAACACTTGGGTGGTGGGCGACAGGCACGACTGGTCGTCTTTGGCTTACCAAGGCGGAGGGCGAGGTATTGATTTAGCCCTTATTCGCCAAATTAAGCAGGCAGTGTTAGGCGATTTCACACCTAATTTAGTGCTGTACCTTGATATTGATCCTGCTCAAGGCTTAGCACGGGCGCGAGTTCGCGGTGAATTAGACCGCATTGAGCAAGAGCAGTTGAGCTTTTTTGAGCGTACCCGTGCCGGTTATTTAGCCTTAGCTAACAACAATCCAGACTGTGAGATAATAGATGCCAGCCAAACTGAGGTAGAGGTAAAAGCGTCAGTTTTAGCCTGTTTGGAGCGTCGTCTGTGTACCCTTGGTTAACGCAAACCGTCGCGCAATTAACTCACCTGATTGCAGAGCAGCAATTGGGCCATGCGCTGTTGTTAAAGGGCATCGATGGTCTTGGTAAGCGTGAGCTTGGTTACCATATAGCAAACGCTTTATTATGCCAACATACTAAAGGTCGTGCTAGTGACAAGGTAACCGATAAATCTGTGCCTTGTGGTCACTGTCATAGCTGTCAATTAGTCACCGCTGGCAGCCACCCTGATCTGCACCTTATTCGTACCGACCAGCGTAGCATTAGTGTCGATACTATACGCCAGCTTACTCAAGTACTCAGTGACAGTGCGCAGCTAGGTCATGGCAAAGTGGCAGTCATTGAACAAGCCGAGAAAATGACCGAAGCGGCGGCGAATGCGCTATTAAAAACCTTAGAAGAGCCGGCGGGGCAGTCAAGTATACTGCTCATTAGCTCTCAGCCTGAACGCTTGTTACCCACTATTCATAGCCGGTGCCAGCCATGGCTGATACCCGTGCCAGATCCTAATTTGGTATTGAATTGGTTGACTGAGCAGGGCGTGGCCACCGCCAGTGCCGCCACTAATATTACTGCCCTCAATGTTAATCAGGGGTCGCCGCTCAATACCCGTGATTATTTATCTGAAGGCATTGATAAGCGCCGGCGTGAATTACTACAACAGTGCGCGCAGCTAAGGCGAGAGCCTCAGTTATTGAATGCCGTACACTCGGGATTATTAGCACATTCGGTGCACATTGTGTGGTTGCAACTGCTATTGCAAGACGCTTTACAATTATCATTGGGCCTGTCAACGGCGCACTTGCGTTTAGTTGACAGTGAAGCTGTATGTCGTGATATGAGCCAGTTAGGGGCTGCTAAACTCACGCGAATACTAGATGAATTAATGCAATGGCGCCGCTGTTTACAACCCACAGTGGGGCGGCCTGTCAATGCGGGGTTACAGCTCACACAATGGCTCACTAATATCACTTAAAAGCAGAGTGCGCTGTCTGTGAATTACCTGGCAAAGTACGTTTATTACTCACTAAGCGCGAATTACATGCGGTTTAGCATTATTTATCGATAAATAAAGGAGACAGTTTTGCTGGTTGACTCTCATTGCCACCTAGACAAACTTGAATACGGCATCAAGCACCAAGATATGGCCGAGGCCATACAAAAAGCGGCGAACCGCGGTGTTAATCACATGCTTTGTGTGAGTGTGGGGCTTGCTACTTTTCCTGATATGTTGGCAGCGATTAAGCCCTATCCACAGGTATTTGCCTCTTGTGGGGTGCATCCTTTGCATCAAGGCGATGAGCCTAACGATCCACAATTATTACATCAGTTGGCGGCCGATCCTTCTGTGGTTGCCATTGGCGAAACCGGGCTTGATTATTTTTATGCCCCTGAATCTGCTGAATTACAGCGTCGCTCCTTTAAGCAGCATGTAGCAGCGGCGGTGGCACTGAATAAACCACTGATCATTCATACCCGTAATGCCCAGCAAGATACCTTAGATATTTTACGTGAAGGCGGCGCCGATAAAGTGGGTGGGGTATTACATTGCTTTACAGAGTCATTAGAGATGGCTGAAGCGGCGATAGAGCTTGGGTTTTATATTTCTATCTCTGGCATTATTACCTTTAACAGCGCTAAAGCACTGCGCGAAGTGGTTAAAGCCTTGCCGCTAGAGCGCTTACTAGTAGAAACTGACTCCCCATGGCTTGCGCCTGTGCCGTTTCGGGGTGAAGAAAATGAACCTGCCTATACCCGTACGGTGGCAGAGTTTATTGCCAAGCTAAAAGGTCTCACCGTAGAAGAAGTCTCGGCGCAAACCACAGCCAACTTCTTTGAATTATTTAAGCTTGCCAAGCCACAAAGCGAGCTATAACACGACAAGCATCAAGGTTAGCCCGCGCCGCCTTTGAGTGTTATGGTTGAGCGATATACGTTTACCTTAGGAGAGCGACTTTGCTTGCATGGCATGGCTGGCTAATTGCCGCCTTAGTACTCTTGTTATTAGAGTTAACGGGCACTGGCTTTATCGCCTTCGCCCTTGGCTTAGCCGCCTTGATCACCATGGCGGCTGCTTGGCTTAATATTGGCCTTAGCGCACAGTGGTTTATTTTTGCGATCAGCGCACTCATATTAGCCCCAGTGCTTAAATACCTATTTCGCCGTTACGCACCTTCAAAACGCACCAGCTTTTTAGCCGGAGAGGGGCAACAATACGGTGAAATTGTGCAGCTAGAGTCAGGGGATTATCGGCTTAAACTAGAAGCCGACTTGTTTATGGTGCGCAGTCAATCTGGGGCCAAGCTAACCGTTGGCAGCCAAGTTAAAATATTACGCTTTGATGGCATCACCGCTATTATTGCCTAACAAGGAGATTTTATTAATGGATATAACATTCATAATTGCAGTGATATTAACGGTAGTCGTGGTGGTGTTTGTTGCCAAAGGGCTAATGATAGTGCAGCAATCAGAGGCCGTCGTTATTGAACGTTTAGGGAGTTATAACAAAACTTTAAGCCCTGGGGTTAACTGGATCATCCCCATTATTGATAAACCCCGTTCCATTAAAGTGCGTCGTTATCGTGCTATACGTGGCGAAAATGTCGCCATCGTACAAGAAGAAACCCGTATAGATAGACGCGAAACCGTGCTCGACTTTCCTGGTCAATCTGTGGTGACCGCAGATAACGTCAGCGTTAATGTTAACGGCGCCTTGTACTTTCAGGTGATTGATCCTGAGCGAGCCGTGTATCAAACCGAAAACCTTATTCAAGCCATCGAGATTTTAGCTAAAACCTCATTGCGTTCCGAAATGGGTAAAATGGAGCTAGATAAGCTGTTTGAGTCTCGCCAAGAGATTAATGACAAACTGCAAGTGGTAATGGATGAAGCCGGCAATAAATGGGGTGTTAAAGTCACCCGAGTTGAAATTCAAGACATTATTATTCCAGCAGAAGTGGAAGACGCCATGCGCAAACAAATGGCGGCAGAGCGCGAGCGCCGTGCATTAGTACTGCGTGCCAGTGGTGAGCGAGAAGCTGCCATTGCCAAAGCCGAAGGTGAAAAACGCTCCAGCATTTTAGTGGCAGAGGGCAGCAAAGAAGCCGCCATTTTAATGGCAGAAGGCCAACGTAAAGCCATAGACGAAGTGCTATCAGCGGCCAACGAGCAATTAGACCCACAATTAATGATTGGCTATTTACTGGGGCTAGAGTACTTAAAAACCCTGCCAGAAATTGGTAAAGAAGGTGACCGCATTTTCTTACCTTTTGAAGCCAGCAGCGTATTAGGTGCCGTAGGCAGCATAGAATCGCTATTAAACATGCCGAAAAAATAACCCTTTAGTCGTCATTGCGAGGAGTACGCGACGCGGCAATACGTTGCTCGCCATACGCCGTACGTAAAAAACAAGACAGCGTTTGCTTTAACTTAAGGCGTACCGCGTTAAACGTATTACTTTCCCTAAGCCGTCATTGCGAGGAGCGCAGCGACGCGGCAATCCATATAACAGACAGCGGTACGTTACCCGCTATACGCTGTACGTGAAAACCAAACCAGTGTTTTCTAACGTATAGCGTACAGCGTTAAACGAATAGCTTTCCTTTAGCCGTCATTGCGAGGAGCGCAGCGACGCGGCAATCCATGTAACAGACAGCTATACGTTACCCGCCATACGCCGTACGTAAAAAACAAGACAGTACTTCTTTAACTTAAGGCGTACCGCGTTAAACGTACAGCTTTCCTTTAGCCGTCATCCTATGCTTTTCCTGTTGGTTATAGACGTATAATCCAACAACCAAAAGAGAAGGGCTGAGGCTGAGT